>CAZOJX010000011.1:0-5372 GCA_964580255.1 uncultured Lachnoclostridium sp.
TAGCGCCGATTACAGCACCTGTTACGATTGGCTGATACAGGGATTCTAAAAGATCGAACTGGTCGATAGCTACGATGAAAGACCATACAGCAACCAGTAAAATCTGAATAGCATTAAAATCCATAAACCTTTTTCTCCTTTCATAAGACCTTTTTCCAAGGTCCTATCTCTCATATTGAATTCTTATTTGAAAAGCTTTTCAATATTTTCTGCGCCTTCGGATGGAACTCGTCTGATTTCAAGTTCTACACCCAACTCGCGTAATTTTGCAAAAGCAGCGACATCTGCGTCATCAACAGCTACAGAACCTGCAACCTGACGTTTGCCTTCTGCCATATGCATATTTCCGATATTGACTTTTTTGATTGGCACGCCGCCTTCAACCAGCTTCAGAACGTCCTGAGGATTTTCACATACGATGAAGATCTTCTGCTTATCAGAAGCCTTGTGAATGGTAGCGCAGGTCTTTTCGATCGTCCAATAGCGCATTGCAGCATAAGACGGAGCAGCCATGTCCATCAGCCCCTGACGAAGTGTATTTCCAGCAACTTCATCATTGGCAACGAGGATCAGGTTTGCGCCGATGCTTCCGCACCACTGAGTAGCAACCTGGCCATGTACCAAACGGTTGTCAATTCGTGTTAAAACAATATTAGGCATTTTAACTCCCCTCCTTGATTTTGATTCCCCCCTGAAAAATCCGATTCAGAGTGTCTTTATTATAATTCTTAATCCCTTAAATTGTCTTTGTGATTTTTGCGAAAATTCTTGTTTATTTTAGTTTTATTTAAAACTTTTTATGCCTTTTTTACATTTTTCTTTTCATTTTATAGACATTTTGCACAATCATGATATAATAAGCTGGAATGGAGGTCAAAAAATGCAGCACAAAACTTCAAGTTCACTTTTCGAAAAATATGGAACTGTTTATGATGATCCTGTAAATCTGGAAGCAACCGGTATGATCTGTCGGGAAGCGGAAACAGCGATCAAGGAAAGTATTTCCCTTTTTTACTGTTTTGACTGCGAGGTTTATCTGGAACTCCAATCCGGAATGGCAGCCCTGATCGTCAGTGAGACACCGGAAACAGATACCTTTGAGGTCTTTGCCGTTCACCGCTATGTGAAGCTGAAACCTCATATTTATTTTCAGATCGCTGCCGTCAGTTCTCAGGTTTCTTACCGGCTGATCACAGAAAATGAATATATTTCTGCACCGTTCCTTTTGACACCGGCCTATCATTTTAACCGGATCCTGCCGAAGGTGCGTGTTCGGGAAATCTTAGGCTACTATTATTCCATTCGTGATTCCGGCTATTTTTTCAACGGAGAGTCACATCCTTATTATGAACTGACCTATGTAGACCGCGGTACTTTAGTAACAGAGGTTGACGGTGTTTCTTATGAACTAAAAGAACGGGAACTGATCATTTACGGACCAAACCAGTTCCACGACCAGAAGATACGGGAAGGCAGCTCCTGCTCCTATGTTACGGTTCTGTTTGAGCTGGAACCGGACGTTTCCCATTTCGGCTTTCTCTTAAATAAGGTCTTTCCTTATTCTAAGAAGATCCACAGTCTGATGAAAACACTGGTCAATGAAAGCTCTACGCTGGCACCTTACATGGACAGCCTGCTCCTGTGCCTGTTCCAGGAGATCATTATCCGTCTTCTGCAGAGTGAATATATCGAGGCACAGCCTGACAAAAAACCAACCACAGATGCCCGTCAGCATTATCATAACGAACTTTTAGAGCAGATTCTGACTTATATTGATGAAACCATTTATGACCCGATCACCGTCGGAGAGATCTGTCAGAAATTTTCCATGTCAAGATCCTCTCTGCAGATCCTTTTTAATGAAAACCTGAATCAGACACCAAAAAAATATATCAATGAACTGAAACTGGAAAAGAGCCGCCAGATGATCAGCGAAGGCCGCTATACCATCAGTGAGATTGCACTGATGCTTGGCTTTAACTCCATCCATTACTTTTCCAGAGCATTTACCCAAAAATACAACATGGCACCTACGGAATATTCCAAAACCATCTTTAAAAGCTAGCCATGGACCCACAAAAGGAGGTTTCTTATGAAAATCGGTGTTGTCGGAAACGGCATGATCGTCGGCATGTTTCTGAATGATGTGAAGCTTGTCGAACACGCAGAGATCATTTCTCTTTGCGTACGCCCTCAAAGCCTTGAGAAAGGACAAAAGATTGCCGGGGAACATCATATTCTCCAGCTGGAAACAGATTATGATGCCTTTTTAAAGAATCCCGCACTGGAAACAGTGTATCTTGGCATCTCGAATCTGGCACACTATGAATACGCCAAAAAGGCTCTGGAAGCCGGCAAACACGTGATTCTCGAAAAACCGTTTACTGTCACCGGCAAAGAAGCCCGGGAACTGGCACAGCTTGCAAAGGAAAAGCAGCTGTTTTTATGGGAAGCCTTTATCATTCCTTATCTTCCGTCTTACGAAATGGTAAAGAATGCAGTTCCTGACGTTGGAAACGTAAAACTGATCCAGACAAATTACAGTAAGATCTCCAGCCGCTATACCCAGTATCTGGAGGGAACCATTCTTCCGGCCTTCGATCCGGCTTTGGCAGGCGGTGCCCTGTATGACCTGAATATTTATAATCTTCATTTTACCATCGGACTTTTCGGCAGACCAAAGGCTGCCCATTATTATCCGACCAAAGGCTATAACGGCATCGACACCTCGGGAATCGCTGTTTTGGAATATGATGATTTTTCTGCGGTCTGCTGCGCAGCCAAAGATTCCACCAGTCCTTCCGGATTTGTGATCCAGGGAGATGCCGGTACCCTCACCGGTGAAGGCTCCGTCAGCACACTTTCCAAGATTACCTTTTCCTCCGGAAAAGACAGCCGGATTCTTGCAGAATTTGAGGGAAAAGTAAAACTCTCTTACGAGCTGAGGGAATTTATCCGCCAGTATGAAGCAAAGGACCTTGATTCCTGCTACCGGATGCTGGAACATTCCGTGACAGTGGCTGAGGTCGTAGACGAATTACAGAAAAGTACGCACTGCTAAGTGCACAAAAAGACCATGGCCGGTATCTTTGATACATGCCATGGTCTTTTTTATTTTCTGCTTCTACTTATTTAGTTTTTGATCAGTGTCTGGATCGCATATCTTGAAATGGTGATCACAGTACCTTTTGCTACTTCCACATTTACCACTTCATCATTGTCATTGATTCCTACGACTTTACCGTAAATTCCGCCGCAGCAGAGCACTTTACAGCCAATAGCCAGCTCTGTATGCACTTCTGCAAGTTCATCACGGCGTTTTCTAACGTTTACGGCTGAAACGATCGCCAGTCCTAATGCCACAACGACAACGATTACGAATAATGTAGCACAGGTCCAAAAGATTACTTCCCAATTCATTGTTTAAATACCATCCTCATCTTCTTCAGGTTCATTATTTGCTGCAGCAAGTTCAAAGCGAACGATGCTGTCTTTTCCTTCCGGGATCATTGCTTCTGCCAGATCCAGAGGGTTATCAAATACAGCAGTCATTGTTGCACTTGCAACGAGCAGCGGAAGGTTTGTTCCTGAAATTACTTCGATCGGCTGATCCAAGCGTTCGTATTTTAATTCCACAGCTGTTTTGAATGGAGATCCTCCCGGTAAATCGGAAAGAACAAGAACACCGTCACAGTCCTTTAAGGAATCAAATGCTTTTGCCAGGTTTTCCTTCAGTGTTTCGATTGAATGATCGGCTTCAAAATCGACCAGTGCAACGTTTGGCTGTGCACCTGCGATCAGTTCTAAGCTGGAATTTAAGCCTGTGGCGAAATGGCCATGGCCTGTGATTAATAAACCAAGCATGGGTTATCCTCCTGAAAATTATTTTGTATACGGATATAAAGTAACACCTTTTACAACGCGGTTTACTTCGCCTGTCGGGCATGGATTATCCGGTGTGATGCCAAGTCCCAGAGATTTCATGACAGCCAGTGTCTGTGCAAATAATACGAAATCAAGTCCGAGGATCACGTTGTCTTTTGCTTCTCCTGAATTGATCTGGATCTGGTAATCTACGAGATCATCAAGTCCTTCACATGCTGTGTTGTAAACAGCTGCGATCTTATTGCCTTTTCTCTGAGGTCCCATTTCCTTGATCAGGTCTAATTCGTATTTTCTCTGGTATTCATCATCACTTAAATATACCACAGTTAAGGTATTGTCATCAATAATAGATTTCGGTCCATGACGGAATCCAAGCGGTGTGTCATACATGGTTGCTACTTTACCTGCTGTTAATTCCAGCATTTTTAAAGCAGATTCCTGTGCAACACCCTTTAAGCCAACTGCACCAAGGTATACGATACGGTTGAAATCAAAGCCGTCTACGATTGCCTGAACTTCACCATATTTGTTGTCAAGGAAGTCCTGTCCTGCAGCGATGATCTGATCAATGATCGCTGTGATTTCTTCTAACTTGTCCAGGTTGAATGCAAGATAGGTTGCAAGGTACATGTTAGAGAAGCTGGAAGTCATGGCAAATGACTGGTCATGAGTTTCGTCTGTTAAGTTGATCGCAAAACAGTTGTCATGAGTTTCTGCCATTTTGGAAAGTGCACCGTTTTTGTTGCAGGTTACAAATAAATGATATAAGTTTTCACAAACTGCTTCTGCATTGTTTACGGCACCTGTGGATTCCGGTGAGTTTCCGGAACGGCCAAAGCTTACCAGGATCGTTGGTTTTGTTTTGGAAAGATAGTTTTCCGGTGCCGGAACGATATCTGTTGTTCCGAAAGATTTTGCTTTGTGATCATATTTGGTGTTTAATGCCTGATATAAAGAGTTTCCTACAAACTCACTGGTTCCTGCACCTGTTAATACGATATCGAAATCATCTGCTTTTACAACCTGATCGATGAAAGCCTGAAGTTCGTCTTTGCATGCAGCAATCTGTGCACATGTTTTTTTCCATGTTGCCGGCTGCTGATAAATTTCACTTAAAGTGAATACTGATGAAGTTGCCTGCATTTTTTCATCAGAAATATTGAAAATAGCCATGAGAATTTACCCCCTGTAAATTTTATTTATTTTTCCGCATTGGGTTAGTCTAATTTTAGCAGAAACAACCAAAAAAACAATAGAACAATTAAAACTTTTAATCTTTCGGTTAAAAAATACAACTCTTTTCCTTTATGAAATGCTATAATAAGAACAATGAAAAACAGGAAACAAAACAGGAGGTTTTTTATGTTTATTCAAAGTAAAAAAGTATGGATCGCAGACCAGTTTGTTCCGGCAGTTCTTCAGTTGGAAGCCGGCAAGATCACTGGCGTTTTTCCTTATGGTACAAAAGAAGCTGATGTTGATTACGG
>CAZOJX010000011.1:5472-26746 GCA_964580255.1 uncultured Lachnoclostridium sp.
GATATGGTTTATAAGGGAGCCCAGCCGGAACAGCACATTGTCAAAGGAACCATCGAACAGTTCGAACGTTTCCAGAAGGCTGCCAAAGGCAATATCAAATATATTACCATGGCAACCGAAACCGATGAAGATTTCGAACTGACTAAATATTTATCTGAAAACGGTGTTGTAGTAAGCATCGGACACTCTGCTGCTACCTACGAAGACGCTGTGTTCGCTTACGCAAACGGTGCAAGATCCATGACTCATGTATACAACGGCATGACACCGTTCAATCATCGCAAAAATGGTCTGGTAGGCGCTGCTTACAGATTCCGCACCATGTACGGCGAGATCATCTGTGACGGCAATCATTCCACACCGGCTGCTTTAAACAACTATTTCATGTCCAAAGGTCCGGATTACTCCATCATGATCTCTGATGCCCTGATGGCAAAAGGATCTCCGGCAGGTTCCAAATTTATCTTTGGCGGAAATGAAATCGAAATCTATGAAGACGGCAGCGCTCATTTAACAGCGACCGGCGGACTTGCAGGATCTACCTTAAGATTGAATCAGGGACTTCGTATCCTGGTAGAAGAAGCAATGGTTCCATTTAATTATGCCATCAACGCATGTACCATTAACCCGGCACGCTGCCTCGGCATTGATGACCGCAAAGGAAGCATCATGACAGGAAAAGATGCAGACCTCGTTGTGCTTGATTCTGATTACAGCGTTATTCAGACTTACTGTAAAGGCGAAGCACAGTTATAAAATGATATACCCCAAGGAGGATTTAACATGAAACACCCAATGCAGGAAATGATGGAAAAACGTCGCCAGGGAATCAAATGCGGCATTCCGTCTTATTGCAGTGCAAATGAACTTGTACTGGAAACCGCACTTCGTCGTGCAAAACTTTTAAACCAGCCGGTACTCATCGAAGCAACCGCAAACCAGGTAAACCAGTATGGCGGTTACACAGGAATGCTTCCAAAGGATTTCTACAAATTGGTTTTGGATATGGCAGCACAGATCGATCTGCCGGAACAGATGGTGATCCTTGCCGGAGACCATTTAGGACCTTTGACCTGGCAGAACCTGCCGGAAGCAGAAGCCATGGAAAAATCCATTGAACTTGTTTACCAGTATGCAAGAGCAGGATTTACAAAGATCCACTTAGATACCAGCATGAAGGTTGCAGACGATGCCGAAGGACTTCTCTCTACCGAAGTGATCGCTCGCCGCGGTGCAGCACTCTATAAAGCAGCCATCAAAGGCTACGAAGAATTAAAGGCAGAAAAACCGGAAGCAATGCGTCCTGTATTTGTCATCGGCTCTGAAGTTCCGATTCCGGGCGGTGCACAGGAAGCAGAAGATTCTTTAGCAGTAACAAGTGTCGAAGCTTTCAAAGATACCGTTGCAACCTACAAACGCGTATGGGCAGAAGAAGGCGTGGCAGACGGCATGAACGATGTCATCGCAGTGGTTGTTCAGCCGGGTGTTGAATTCGGTGACGATCAGGTATTCTTATATGATCACGATGCCGCAGCAGAGCTTTGCAGCGCATTAAAGGAATTCCCGGAAGTATGCTTTGAAGGACATTCCACAGACTACCAGAGCAAGGAATGCTTAAAAGCCATGGTAGAAGACGGCATTGCCATCTTAAAAGTAGGCCCGGCATTAACCTACGGCTTAAGAGAAGCATTATTCTCCATGAGCCTGATGGAAAATGAACTGGTTCCTGCAGAAGAACGCTCCAACTTTATCGATGTTTTGGAAAACGTTATGCTGGCTAATCCGGGCAACTGGCAGAAACATTATCATGGAGACGAAAAACAGCTTCATCTGGCAAGAAAATACAGTTTCTCCGACCGTGCAAGATATTATATCGGACAGCCGGAAGTGGTTGCTGCCATGAACAAATTGTTTACAAACTTAAATACCTACAAAATTCCGTTAAATATGCTTCACCAGTATATGCCGCTGACCTATGCCAAAGTTCGTGACGGCGTACTTCCGCTGGATGCAAAAGAGCTGGCTATGGACGGCGTTACCAACTTCATGCTCGATTACGAGTATGCAGTAACACTGTAAGGGCACACCGCTTATGTTGACCGGTATTATCATTCTTGCAGTTCTCATCGTTTTATTTTTCCTTGTGCTTTTGGCAATGTGGCTCAAGGGCAAACAGCTGGAACAGCAGTATCCTGACACAACCGTAAAGGTCGCTGTTTCCAAAGACGATGATCTGGCTGCAATTCTAAAAAAATTCGACGTTCCGGAAGATCACTATAAGATTGTAATCTCCCAGGCACGTACCTACAATGTAGTCAATTGTCCGGCAGTCATCTGGAAGGCCGAGGACAAGATCAAAGTGCTCGTTTTGAAGGCTGAACCTTTCGTGGCCGAAGAAGAATGGGAGGATTTTATGTATATTTCTTCCTCTCCATTTGTTAATTTCCGCCAGTTCGACGGAACGGAATTTCCGGACTGGGCAAGACAGAAGGCCGAGATCAAAGAAACCTTCCTTCCTTATGTGGAAATGACCGTCGCTCCGGGCGGCATCGACCGTACCAGACAGCAGTATTGGGCAGGTACCATCTGCGTCTACGCACCGTCTCTTGCTGAGATCCTCAAAATGATGGACAAACCGCTGTCCGATTATCAGATCACTGTGGATCTTCCAAAACGCATGAGAGAAGACGGTTCTATTCCGCCGGAAATGCTTGCAGAATACGATGCTCAGAAAAGAGCAGCTGCCGAAGAAGCTGAACGTGCCGGAAAGGCACCGGATCCAGGGGATACCGAAGCTCTCTGGGAAGCTATCCGCAGACTGGAAAACGAAAATAAGGAACTGCAGAAAAAACTTTCTGAAGAATCGAAGAATCAGTAATCCTAACATTTTTGGGGATCGTCACAGACGATCCCCAATTTTTTATCTTCTCTAATTTTGCCGCATTTTTAAAAAAGTTTCATAAACATCGATCCTGCCCCAGCCAAATTCCGTATTTGGATAGTCTCTTCGATCTCTTTTAGCACCCCGAATCAGATAATTTTTAATCTGAACTCCGGTATAAGAAGGATCATATTCCATCAAAAGTGCTGCAATTCCCGCTGCCAGAGCTGCCGCAGCTGAGGTTCCGCTACGTCTGGCGTAAAGACCTCCCCGAACAGGTCCCAAAAGATTCACACCGGGAGCCGCCAGCTCCGGCTTGATCACTTCATTTCTTGTGTATCCTCTGGAAGAGTCCAGGAAAATGCCGTTTGTACTGCCGTCATAAGCCGTTACCGTCAGATTGGCTTCACTATTTCCCGGCTCTGTCACCGTCGTTTTCGGATCCGGTTTCAGAAAAACCGCTTCCCCTTGGATAAAAGGTGTGATCGGCAGCCACAGATCAAATCTGCCGCCGTAAACCTCCTCCTGAAAAATACGCAGCCTCCAGATTCCGTCCGTAGGATTTTCCATGCGGATCCAAATCAGAGAAGCCCCGGTAACAGCTTCCACTCTCTCATAAATCACATAAATAATCGTTTCTTCAAACACAAAGGAGATTGTCTCCCGAAAATCCGTACGGTTAGGAAGCTTCTCAACCACCTCTCCCGTCGGTGAAACGATTCCGATCCCGTAGAGATCCGGTGCATCTGCCCAAAACTCCAGATACAGTCCGTCTTTTACCCCCTGTACCAAAAGCTCTACGTCCTGAAATACGACTCCTTCATAGGAACGGCTCATAAAATGGTGTGCCGCATTTCCTTCATTTCCGGCCGGCAAAACCACTGCACGCCCTTTTTGCTGGGAGATGAGATTCAGGTACCGTCCAAAGGTTCCTCTCCCGCTGTGATCTCCTTTACTGGAAGAAATTCCCAGATAGAGCACCAGACTCTGCCCCCGTTCCTGTGCAAATGCGATCAGAAAATCTACTGCTGCCAAAAGCTCCGCCTCCGCATAAGCCGGAGTTTCCTCTGCAAGATACCAAAATTTCTTCAGACAGGGCTCTGCCTGGCGAAGCTTCACCACCACAAGCTGTGCTTCCGGCGCAATTCCGGTAAATCCTTCTTCCTCCTCTACATTGCCGGCAGCAAGTCCCGCCATAAAAGTCCCATGACCGATTTCGTCACTCACCGGTACTGTTTCCAAAGGATTTTCACTCTGCAATGCTTCATTGATCTCCTCCTGGGTATAGAGCCTTCCAAAGGGAACGATCGCTCCGTCCTCGCTCTCTGCCGTCTGATCCCAGATTGCCAGGATCCTGCTTTTCCCATCCCCAAAGCGGAACGCCGGGTGCGTATACTCAATCCCTGTATCAGCAATCCCAAACAGGATATTTTTTCCGGTCAGATCCGGATAGGGCTGTCTGCGCAGCCGCAGAACCCCCATTTCCTCAGCTGCAGTCAGATCTGCCAGACCGTACAGGGTCGTATTTAAATATGCCTCAAACTGTTCTGAAAAAGGCAGAATTACACATTCTGGCATAAAACCTCTTTTTCCATTAAAATATGCCTGCAAAACCACATTGGTTCCGCAGGCACTGCATTTTTTGATTCTATTTTGTCAGTTTCAGGATCGTTTCTCCTGCCACTACAGATTTTCCGGTAATCTTCTCAATCTCTGTATACTCCTCCGAATTACAGATAATGACCGGTGAAATCATATCATATCCGGCCGCCTCGATCTGATCGATATCAAATTCGATCAAAAGATCTCCTCTCTTGACCAGACTGCCTTCTTTGACATAGCCTTTAAAATATTTTCCCTTCAGGGCAACGGTATCGATTCCCACATGAATGAGGATCTCCGCACCTTTTTCAGTCGTCATGCTCACTGCATGAAGGGTTTCGATCATCATTTCTATTTTTCCGTCTGCAGGTGCATAAACTCTGCCCACTGCCGGCCGCATTGCGACACTTTGTCCTAACATTTCTTTTTGAAAAGTGAGATCGCTGATCTCAGCACAGGATACCACATCTCCTACAAAGGGTGCACATATGATCTCTTTTTCTCCGTCCTGCTCCAGGGGCGGAAGATCAATTTCCCGATTTTCTGTTTCTTTTTTCTTCAAAAAATCAAACATGACCTGTTGTTCTCCCTCATGATCTGCTTAACAGTATACGGACACCTCCGCACAGATCTTTCCTTTTTTCGTTTCGTATTTAACGCCCTCATAAATAAATTTTCCAAAGCCTCTGCAGGCGATCACATCTCCTGCTTTCAGCTGATAACTGTTATTCTCGCACTGGCGTCCGTTCACAAACACTTTCTTCTCGCGAAAAGCCAGAATGCTCTGACTCCGGGACAGATTTAAAAGCTTCCCCAGCACTGCATCGATCCGTTCTGATGCGGCCGTAACCTCCCGCTTTTCCAACGTCGGCTGCAAAATTTCCGGCGCCTGTTCCAGGATTTGGCACTTCATGGAGGTATGCTTTACCTGCACCAGCTGTTCTGCAATATATGGCGCAATCTGTTCTGTACAGAAAATATACGCCTTTTTTCCTTTAATTGCAATATCTCCCACCACTTCTCTTTCAATTCCCAGGTTCATGATCGCTCCCAGGAAATCCCGATGGGTAAAATTATCCGCAAATTTTTCCAGCAGCGGCTCCGCTAAAATGCAGCAGATCGGGAATGGTTCTTCATAGCCAAACAATTCTTCCGAACCAAACCGGAGCATCTGACGCTCACAGTTATCCGTTCCGCCGAATGCCGTAAAGGGCACATAGGAAATCTCATTCCGCATTTCATAAAAAGCGTTCATTTCAGCCATATTCAAAAAGTTTGTAAACACATACTGATTGTTACGGTAGGATTTTTCGGCCAGCTCTGCCAGCCTCTTTTTCAAAAGTTCCATAAACTGCCTCTATCCTGCAAACTGGCTGTTGTAAAGCTCCGCATAAAAGCCGCCCTGTTCCAGCAGTTCCTCATGATTTCCCTGTTCAATAATATTTCCGTCTTTCATAACAAGGATTACATCTGCTTCACGAATGGTAGAAAGTCTGTGGGCAACAATAAAGCTTGTTCTGCCCTCCATCATTTTCGCAAATGCTTCCTGGATCTTGATCTCAGTACGGGTATCAATGGACGAGGTTGCCTCGTCTAAGATCAGCATTGGCGGCAGACAGAGCATCACTCTCGTAATACAGAGCAGCTGTTTCTGTCCCTGGGACAGGTTTCCTCCGTCCTCTCCCAGCACCGTATCATATCCCTGCGGAAGACGCTTGATAAAATCGTGGGCTCTGGAAGCCTTTGCTGCTGCCACGACCTCTTCCATGGTTGCCTCCGGCTTTCCGATCACAATGTTTTCTTTTACGGTACCGTTTCGGATCCAGGTTTCCTGAAGCACCATGCCATAATTGGTACGCAAAGATCCCCTCGTAAGACTGCGGATTTCCTGACCGTCCACACAAATCCGCCCCTCATCTACGTCATAAAACCGCATCAAAAGATTGATCAATGTGGTTTTTCCGCAGCCGGTCGGTCCTACGATGGCAATTCTCTGCCCCGGTTTTACAGATAATTGAAAATCCTGAATCAGTTTTTTCTCAGGTGTGTAAGAAAAATAAACATGTTCCAGTTCAATATTTCCCTGAACGTCCTTTAATTCTGCCGCATCTTCTGCTTCCGGCACCTCCGGTTCTTCTTCGATCAGTTCAAAAACACGAGCCGCACAGGCAAGTGCATTCTGAAGTTCTGTGATAACCCCGGAAATCTCATTAAAAGGTTTTGTATACTGGTTAGCATAGCTTAAAAAACAGGTCAGCTGGCCTACCGACAGGGTTCCTCCCAATGCTGCCATAGCTCCTGTGATCCCCACGCCTGCATAGATCATACTGTTGATAAATCTTGTTGACGGATTGACCAGTGAGGAAAAAAAGATGGCATTCAGAGAATATTTCTGAAGTCTTGTGTTGATCTCGTCAAACCGTTCCTGATTTTCCGCCTCATGTCCAAAGGCTTTGACAATCTTTAAATTACCAACCATTTCCTCGATCAAAGAGGTCTGTTCTCCTCTGGTTTCTGACTGCTTGCGGAACATGGTATAGGTACGTTTTGCAATAAACGCTGCTACAAAAAGGGACAGCGGTGTCAAAAGCACCACTACCAGTGCGATCTTCGGATTAATATCAAACATAAAGAACAGTGTTCCCAAAATAGTCAGCACACCGGTAAACAGCTGGGTAAATCCCATCAGCAGACCTTCTGCAAACTGATCCACATCTGCGATCATACGGCTGACAATGTCACCGTAGGAATGCTGATCCACATACTTTAACGGCAGACGTTCCAGTTTTTCAAAAGCCTCCTTACGGATGTCCTGTACGACATGATAGGTAATGTGGTTATTGATCATATTCATCAGCCACTGAAACACAGCTGTCAGCAGGATCACAAGGATCATGAGCTTTAAGTTACGAAACAGACCCGTAAAATTCACAAATCCCGCAGCAATGATCCCATCGACCGCATCACCTGTCAGGATCGGCAGGTACAGCGTCAAAATGACCGTTGCTACCGCCATCAGCAAGGACAGTCCCACCAGCAGCCCATATTTTTCGATACGCTTTAAAATCTTTTTCAAAGTCGATTTTTTATTCATGGTCTGCCTCCTTTTCCGGGTTCTGATACTGAGAATCGTAAATTTCCCGATAAACCTCACAAGTTTTCAAAAGTTCCTGATGCGTTCCCGCACCAACGATCCGACCGTCCTCCAGGACAAAGATCTGATCTGCAAACTGAATGCTGGAGGTTCTCTGAGACACGATAAATGTGGTCATTGTTTCTTTTCTTGCCTTTAATTCTGCCCGAAGACGTGCATCTGTCGCATAATCCAGTGCCGAGGTGCTGTCATCTAAAATCAAAATCTCCGGCTTTCTTGTAAGTGCCCGGGCAATCGTAAGACGCTGTCTTTGACCGCCGGAAAAATTCTTTCCGCCCTGAGCCACCGGTGCTTCCAGCTTCAGATCCAGTTTATCTACAAATTCCTTCGCCTGGGAAACCATCAGTGCTTCCTCCAGATCCTCTGCAGTCGCCTCCGGGTCTCCCCACAAAAGATTGCTTCGGATCGTTCCACGAAAGAGCACTGCTTTCTGCGGAACAACACCAATCCGTTTTCTCAAATCTTCCAGCCGGTAATCACCGATCGGTTTTCCGTAAAAACGAATTTCCCCTCTGGTGGCATCATAAAATCTTGGTATTAAATTCACCAATGTGGATTTACCCGATCCGGTACCGCCGATGATTCCCACCGTCTGCCCTTTCCAGATACGGAAAGAAAGATCGGAAACGGACTCTTCCCCGGCACCTTCATAGCAAAAGCCAACCTTGTCAAATTCCAGGATCGGCTGTTCCCCGTTTGCTTCTGGCTTTTGAGTTCCATGTTCTGACATGCTGTTTTCGATGTCAAAAACACCGCTGATACGATCTGCGCAGGACAGGGCTTTTGTCACCAGGACAATGAGATTTGCCAGCTTGATCAGTTCCACCAGAATCTGGGAAATATAATTGATCAGTGCAATGACCTGTCCCTGGGTCAAAGACCCGTTGTCAACCTGCAGAGCACCGGTATAGATCAGCACAACCAGTCCCAGATTGATGATCACATAAGTTACCGGATTTAAAAGAGCAGAAATCCTTCCCACCTTCAGCTGAATGTCTGTCAGCTGTTCATTTTCCTTCCGGAACACCTGCATTTCCTCTTTTTCCTTATGAAATGCACGAATGATACGGATTCCTGTGAGATTTTCTCTGGTCAGTGCCAACACTTTATCCAGATGCTTCTGCACTGCCTGATACATTGGCATGGTAACGAGCATAATCCCAAACACGACTGCACTTAGCAGCGGAATCACACCCACAAAGATCATGGCAGATTTTACATCTACCGTAAAAGCCATGACCATGGCACCAAACACGATAAACGGAGAACGTAACAGCAGACGCAGTGTCATGTTAACGCCGGACTGTACCTGATTGATGTCGCTGGTCAGTCTCGTGATCAAAGTTGACGTTCCCACCTGATCGATCTCCGTATAGGACAAGCTCTGAATATGCCGAAACAGTGCTGTACGAAGCTCTGTGGCAAAACCGACCGCTGCCTTGGCCGAAAAAAACTGCGCCGTCACAGCTGCAATCAAGCCCACGACTCCCAGAAGGATCATT
The DNA here is from genome assembly GCA_964580255.1 of uncultured Lachnoclostridium sp. Classification (GTDB taxonomy): domain Bacteria; phylum Bacillota; class Clostridia; order Lachnospirales; family Lachnospiraceae; genus HGM12587. Next base: position 14,612 of record CAZOJX010000011.1, read on the forward strand.
CTGCCGCCCATACGGTAAACGTAAGCCAGATCCCCTTGACCGATTCCCGTATCTACAATCGCTGCTACGACTAACGGAATCATCAGTTCAAAAGATGCCTCCAAAAGCTTAAACAGTGGTGCCAATATGGTTTCTTTTTTATAATTTTTTAAATAGATCAGTAGTTTTTTCATTGTTCTTCTTTCCATTGTCAGCAAAAAAACACGAGGCAACACCTTGGCAGTGCTGCCTCTGTCTTTTATACATTCAGTTTCAATTCTCTTCCTGAGTGCTCGTAAGCAACACATTGGATCCCTGCTGCTTTGAACATTCTCTTAGAAGCCACTACAGATGGGGTTCCATCATATTTATTATCCCCATAAACAACCGTCTTGATTCCCGCCTGAATGATCGCTTTCGCACATTCATTGCACGGAAACAGGGAAACATACAATTTGGAACCTTCCAGATTTCCTCTGTAATTTAAGATTGCATTTAACTCTGCATGCGTCACATAGGCATATTTGGTATCTGCCGTCTCACCTACACGTGCCCATGGAAATTCATCGTCGGAACAGCCCATCGGAAATCCGTTGTAACCCATTGATAAGATCTTATGATCCGGGCTGACAATGCAGGCCCCCACCTGTGTATTCGGATCCTTGGATCTCATGCCTGCAAGCTTTGCTACAGCCATGAAGTATTCGTCCCATGAAATGTAATCTGTTCTTTTGTCCCCCATAGCCAATCTCCTTATTTGGTACCGAAAATACGGTCTCCTGCATCTCCGAGTCCCGGAACGATATAGCCATGTTCATTTAAATGATCGTCCAGTGCACCGATGTAAACGTCAACGTCCGGATGAGCCTCTGTCAGAGTCTTAACACCTTCCGGAGCAGCGATCGTACACATGAAACGGATATTTCTAACACCTTTATCCTTTAACATCTGGATTGCAGCCACTGCTGAACCACCGGTTGCGAGCATCGGATCTACGACAAAAGTATCTCTTTCGCTGCAGTCTGCCGGAAGTTTGCAGTAATATTCTACCGGTTCTAAAGTTTCTTCATTTCTGTAAAGACCGATATGTCCTACTTTTGCAGCCGGAACCATGGTCAGCATTCCTTCTACCATACCAAGACCTGCTCTTAAGATCGGAATTACAGCCATTTTTTTACCGCCCAGCTCTTTTACAGTTGCCGTGCAGATCGGTGTTTCGATTTCCACATCTCTTAATTCCAGATCTCTGGTTGCTTCATAGCACATTAACATTGCAATTTCGCTTACCAGCGCACGAAATTCTTTCGTACCCACTTCTTTTCTTCTTAAAATACCGATTTTATGCTGAATCAGCGGATGATCCATACAAACTACTTTTGCCATTGCTATTCTCCTTTTTCGATTTTTGCAATTCTTCTTTTATGACGCTCATCATTAGAAAACGGCGTATCTAAAAATGTATCAACAATTTTTAATGCAAGTCCCGCGCCTAAAACTCTGGCACCAAAAGCAAGCATATTTGCATCATTATGCTCTCTGGTCGCTTCTGCCATAAAGCAGTCAGTGCAGAGTGCACAGCGGATTCCCGGAATTTTGTTTGCTGTAATAGAAATTCCGATGCCGGTTCCACAGATCAGGATTCCTTTTTCACATTCTCCTGATGCCACTGCCAGCGCTGCAGCGCGTCCGTATTCCGGATAATCTACCGATTCTGTACTGTAACAGCCAAAGTCACGATATGCAAGCCCTCTTTTATCCAGGTGGGCTTTTACCTCCTGCATTAGTTCGTATCCACCATGATCACAGCCTAAAGCAATCATTTGAATCCTCCTTTGTTATACATGTATGATTTTATGTCCTGCTGCCTTTAACAGGCGATTCATGATCGCACTGCCCAGCGCACCTTCCTCAAAGCTTTCTGAATAAATGATCTGTACATCACTTTCATCAAATTCTCTTAAGATGGCGTAAAGGTGACTGCTGATGGAAAGCTCGTCCGTTCTCGTTCCCATACTTTTTACAAGACCAAACGGATACTGTCTGACAGTTTCCTCCGTACCAATGATTCCGGTACGAATTCCGAGAGCTTCCTTTTCTTTTACCAATGCATTGATCTTTTCGATCACTGCCTTTGAAGCACCTTCCACGATCACCAGCTCCGCCTTCGGTGCATAGTGTCGGTATTTCATTCCCGGTGCTTTCGGTGCTACCTTCGCATCTGCCGCCAGTCCTTTGTCGATCTGCACTTCGCCTACGACTTCTTCCAGCATTTCTCTGGTAATAAATCCCGGCCTTAAGATCGTCGGCACCTCGTCGGTCAGATCTACGATGGTTGATTCGATTCCGATTCCTACCGCACCTCCGTCTAAGATCAGCGGAATGATCCCGTTCATATCCTCTGCCACATGACTCGCCAGTGTCGGGCTCGGTCGGCCTGAGGTGTTCGCACTCGGCGCCGCAATGTAGCCGCCGCCTTTTCGGATCATTTCCAAAGCAATCGGGTGGGAAGGCATACGAACCGCTACCGTATCCAGTCCGCCGGTGGTTCCATAAGGCACTGCCTCACTCTTTTTTAAGACCATGGTCAGAGGACCCGGCCAAAACTTCTCTGCCAGCTTTACTGCCGCTTCCGGAATCTCTGCCGTAATCAAAGGCAGGCTTTCCATATCCGCAATGTGCACGATCAGAGGGTTGTCCGACGGTCTGCCTTTGGCCGCGTAAATCTTTGCTGCCGCCTCGGCGTCCAGCGCATTTGCTCCCAGACCATAAACGGTCTCCGTAGGAAATGCAACCAGGGCTCCATCTTTTAAAAGAGCACCGGCCTCGTTCATGACCGCTTCATCGATGCAGTTTTCGTCTACTTTTTTAATAATTGTCTGCATTGTTCACCTGTTTATTCTATATTATCTCTCATAGTATAGCATCTTTTCATATTTTTTCAAATATTTTCATAGAATTACATTGACATTTCCAAAGGAGGGTTCTTCATTGAATGAACACAAGGAAACTTTGGTCTTAATCCTCTCTATTTTTCTGCTGCTCTGCTCCATTTCTTTAATGCACACCCAGACAAAAGCGATTCTTTCCCAGCAGGTAACAGCAAATACGCACGGGTTCACCGTTGTCATCGACGCCGGACATGGCGGCTTTGATTCCGGCAAAGTCGGCATTGACGGCACCCTGGAAAAGGATCTCAATCTGGCCATTGCCAAAAAGCTTCAAAACCTCCTTACCGCCGCAGATATCCGGGTGATCATGACACGCACCGAAGACCAAAGCCTTGCTAAAGACACCTCCGGCAATCAAAAGCGACAGGATATGGAAAACCGGACACTCCTCATGAATGAAGCTTCTGCGGACTGTATCATCAGCATTCATCAAAACAGCTACCCTGAAGAATCTATTGACGGTGCACAGGTTTTTTACTACACACCTTCTTCCGAAGGCAAGCTTCTCGCAGCCCTGATCCAGGACTCCCTAATCCGGCGGGCAGATCCTTCCAATCACCGGGTTGAAAAATCTAACGACAGCTACTATCTGCTCAAAAAAGCCTCCGCACCCATTGTGATCGTAGAATGCGGTTTTCTTTCTAATTGGGCTGAAAGCAAAAAATTAGTGGACGACACCTACCAGCAAACACTGGCATGGGCCATCCACTTAGGAATCCTTCAATATTTAAATGCTTCCGGAAACTGATTTCCTTTAGTTTACATACTTTAACAGAACGTCCCAGATTTCGTCTTTTTCATAGCCCAGACGCCAGGAAGCGATTCCTGCCAAGCCGTACTCCTTTAAAAGCTTCGCTTTTGCATCAATGGAGGTTTCTTCCTCCAGCCAGATCTGATAGAAGCCTTCTGCATTTTCAAATTCTGCATAATACTGGCCGGTTTCTTCTGACCATTCCGGGGTTGCTCCGTTATTTGCCACTGTCTTTGCTGCAGATCCCATACCCAGAGCCGAGCTGCTTAACTTACCTTCCTGATCTGTTTTCCACAATCTGGTGTAAAACGGCACTGCATTGATCACTTTATCCGCAGGTACATCTTCCAGAGTCTTTTCAATACCATTTCTGACATAACCCAGTGATGCTACGGAACCGGCTTCTTCACTTCCTGCGTAATGCTCATCATATCCCATAATGATCACATAATCTGCTACAATTCCCTGTTCCTTACGATTGTAGTTCTGGTTGTATGCCATCGGCACATAATTATCTACCGAAAGAATGATGTTGTTTCTGCGGCACATAATCGAAAGTTCCCGCACAAATTCGATAAATCCGTCTCCTGCTGCCCCCGGCAGTGCTTCGATATCCACATTGATACCATCAAGATCATACTGAATCGCCTGTGCGATCAGCTGGGAAACCAGATTCTGACGGGAAGAAGTCTTATTTAAGATGGAAGTGATATCAATCTCCCCTGCGTAGGTAATATTTTCCACCAGCCCCCAGACCTCGATGTTATTCTGATGGCAATAGTTCACATAATCAGACGATGCGATGGACTGAATATTTCCCTCATTGTCCCGGATAAAGAACCAGGTCGGTGAGATCGTCGTCAGCCCTTTGGCATCTTTAATTTTTTCATAAACCTGACTATTTGCATCTCTGTTCGTCACCTGATGCCAGGTCAGATTGATGGTGTAATCCTTGGTCAGACTGCTGTATTCCGGCTCTGCAAAATCGGAAGTTAAAGTTGTCGTCGTTTCCTCCCGCAGCTTGCTGTCTTTGATATATCCGATATAGCCGTCTAAGGTGCGTACCTTTGTCCACTTTTCGATCGGTGTTTCTCCTTCGTCCAGTACAAACAACAGGTCTCCCTTTTTCACCTCTGTCAGGATCGGGCTTTTGATCCCTGCACGATATCTGACTTCACTGTTCCGTTTGGCTTCCACAGCCGGAAACTGGCCATATTCACAGGTAATCTGCACTCTGTTCGGCTCTGTCAGGTAAGTAAAATCCATAGCCGTATACTGCTGAATGTATTCCAGCGCAACATATGCAATATTGTCTTCCACCTTCACGATCTGGTAATCGGTAGAAATGGTCTGTTTGTCCACCAGATACTGATTTTCGCCCACATGGACAGTGATCATCTCTGTCGGTGTTGTATAAATATAAAGGTTCTCTGCACTGTCCCAGTAAAAACGATCGTTCAGATATTCCTTAATGACCTCTGTGCTCACATACGGTTTTCCATTTAATACGATTCCCAGTTCCTCGATCAGCGTATCCTGAACGATGATGGCAAGATCATTTTCTTCCTCCAGCTGGAAATACAGCCCCAGATCCATCTTTTCCTTGGACGGGGAATATCTTTTTATAAGAAAGACTGCCAGAGCAATCACCACTGCCAGAAACAGCACCAATACAGCTACTGCTGCCGGATTGATCCGACTCCGTCTTCTTCTGCGTCGTCTTTTCTTTGTCGCCATAAGCTTCCTCCATACGTTTCCTATTCATCTTTTTTATTATAGCATAATTCAGACATTCGTCATCGACTTTTTTCGACTTTAAGGGTTTTTTAAGATTTTTGTGGGACAAAGCAGAGCTTCTTTCTACATAGAGGGGTTCTATCTGTAAAATATTTCCTGTTTGCCCCACACTTTTACCGTAAAGCATAAACCTTGTGATATATAAACGGTAAAATCATCAGAAAGAGCATTTGAATGGAATATTCTTTTTATATACTAACAATTCGGAAAATATTCGCCGAACGGCGAGAATCGCAAGATAGGAGCAGCTTACACAAAGATGAAAAAACATCTGCTCTTTCTGTTTCCATTATAGAAAATTTTACCTGCTTTCGCAACCGGAGAATTCTAAAGTTTTTCTAAAATTCTCCGCTTTTACAGATTATACAACTTTACATCTTTTTGATTTTTGTTTATACTATAGTGTAACTCTAATTAGAATGGATGTGATAATTTGAAGCTGGAAAAGTTAAATGACAACCAAATTAGATGTACGCTGACAAAAGCAGATTTGGCTGAACGTCAGATCAAGCTGAGCGAACTTGCTTACGGATCTGAAAAAGCGAAATCACTTTTTAGAGATATGATGCTGCAGGCCAGTGCCGAATTCGGTTTTGAAGCCAATGACATTCCATTGATGATCGAAGCAGTTCCGATGCCGAATGACTGCATCGTGCTGATCATTACCAAGGTTTCAGATCCCGAAGAATTAGACACCAGATTTTCCAAATTCACTCCGGGAAATGCCGACGCACTGGATACGATGACGGAAGCCAAAAAAGCCATTACACCGGAAGGGGCTGACGAAGTTCTGGATCTTTTCAAACGTATGGTAGAACAGCATTTGAAAGGAACGCCGGAGGAAAAACGGGAAGAAGAACGGGTTACCGTCGCTGATGACATCGATCTGACCAGACTCTACTGTTTCCAGGATCTGGAATTTCTTATCGATGCTGCTCACGTTCTGAAGGATTATTATCATGGAGAGAATCGTCTCTATAAGAACTCCGCCAGAAAACTTTACTATCTGGTACTGAGCAAATCCTCCCACACACCGGAGGAGTTTAACAAAATCTGTAATATCCTTACAGAATACGGCAGCAATGAACCTTACACAAAATCCGCCGAAGCTTATATGTCAGAGCATTACGACTTGGTTATTTCAAAAAATGCATTGCAGAAGCTTCTGAATGCATGATCAAAACAGACATAAAAAAACGAGCGATCAGATCGCTCGTTTTTTTATGTCTTCTCTAATTAAGCTTCAACAATTGCTTCGTTTGGACATTCAGCCATGCATGTTCCGCATTCTGCACAAACGTCAGCATCGATCACGTATTTTCCATCGCCTTCAGAGATAGCTTCAACTGGACATGCATCTGCACATGCTCCACACATTACACAATCATCAGTAATTACGTATGCCATAATATCGTCCTCCTTGTATTTTAGAGTGTCAGCCAAAGGCCTCCCCTTTTCTTTAGACACATTGTAATATAGACCTCATGAGTTAGTCTAGCATAACTTTGCATTTTCTTAAAATTTTATTTTTTCGTTTTTCCAAACGCAAAACTTGTCGATGGGTTTTGTTTGTGAAACAGACGGCTTTTTGTTATACTTGTTATGAAAATTTCATAAGCATTGGAGGGATATTGTGGATCAGGTAAGATACATGATTTCAGATGCAGCCAAACTGGTCGAGGTAGAAAGTCACGTTCTCCGCTATTGGGAGGAAGAACTGGAACTTCCCATTGCCAGAAACGAAATGGGGCATCGGTATTATACAGAAGATGATATCCAGCTGTTAAAGCATATCAAAAAGCTGAAGGAACGAGGCTACCAGCTAAAAGCCATTAAGATGGACATTTCCGAAAACGGAGAGCTGATCGCACCGGAGGAACCTCTGGCACCGGCCGTAAAGCGGGAGAAAACAGAAGTGCTAAGCAGCAATGCGGAGAAAATGCAGCAGTTTCAGGACATCTTAAGCAAAGCCCTAGGACAGGCCTTCCGGGAAAATCAGGAATGTCTTTCCAAAGAGCTGGGCGGCAGAGTCGCTGATCAGGTCACCAAAGAGATCAATTACCAGTTCCGGGCTCAGGAGGAAGCACAGGAAGCTTACTTTAGAAAGCTGGACGAACGGATTTCAACAGTCAAAAAACGAAACACTAAGGTAAAGACAAAGAAAAAGAGCCTTTTCAAAAAACGGGCAAAAGTACCCGGAAATACGGCAGAACAGCCAACTTAAAAAGCAGGTCCTACGGACCTGCTTTTTAAGTTCAAGGCTCTATTTTGTTTCATCCATAGCGCCGAGGAATTCATTTAAACGTGCAACCAGTACGTCCGGATCCATCCCGTGTACATAAGCTGCTTCTTCTAATGTTTCCATCTGAGAAGACGGGCAGCCAACGCAGTGCATGCCTTCTCTCATAAGAATATAAATTAAATTTTCATCAAGCTTGATCAGATCGCCGATGACCATTGATTTATCAACCTTTGCCATTTTGAGTGCCTCCTTCAAAAATCTTCTTCGATTATACAACGTTGCCTATGAATTTGCAAGGTATTCTAAATATCATTTCCAAAGGCTATTTTTTAATATTGGCAAATTTTGTATACTGCGGCAGCCATGCCAGAGTCACTGTTCCGATCGGGCCGTTACGCTGTTTGGCAATGATCACTTCTGCAGTGCCCTTCAATTCCGATTCCTTATTATAATATTCATCTCGGTAAAGGAACATTACCACGTCTGCGTCCTGCTCGATGGCACCGGATTCTCGAAGATCTGAAAGCATCGGACGGTGATCCGGTCTTTGTTCTACCGCACGGCTTAACTGAGACAGTGCAACCACCGGAACGTCAAGTTCTCTTGCCATTCGCTTGAGTCCTCGGGAAATATCAGAAATTTCCTGCTGTCTGGAATCGCTGGCACGCCCTCCGCCGGAGGACATCAGCTGCAGGTAGTCGATGATCACAATATCCAGACCATGTTCCAGCTTAAATTTACGGCATTTAGAACGGATTTCCGCAAGACTGGAGGCTCTGTCATCAATGATCAGGTTCGATTTCGCCACCGTACCGGCACTTTCCAAAAGGCTTTCCCAATCATTGTCCTCCAAGCTTCCGTTACGGAGCTTCTGTGCATCAATTCTGGCTTCCATTGCAAGCAGACGGTTCACCAGCTGCTCGCTGGACATTTCCAAACTGAAGATCGCAACTGATTTGTTGCATTCAAAGGCCATATACTGCGCCATATTCAAAACAAATGCTGTTTTTCCCATAGACGGACGGGCTGCTACCAATACCAGATCTGATTTCTGCATTCCGGAAGTACGGTAATCCAGGTCGATAAATCCCGTCGGGATTCCTGTTACATTCCCTTTCAGCTTTGAAGCCGCACTGACACGCATGATCGAGTTCTGCACGATTTTGTTGATCGGAACAAAATCCCCCGCATTTCTTCTCTGAACAATGTCAAAAATCTTCTTTTCTGTGTCTTCCAGAATATTTTCCAGTTTATCGGCACCTACATAACAGTCATTTGCAACTGCCTCGGTAGCCTTAATGAGTTTTCTTAATACCGCTTTTTCATAAACAATGTCTGCATAGTATTTCACATTGGCTGAAGTAGAGGTGTTCGTAAGCAGTTCCCGAACAAAGCCCATGTTGCTGACTTCCTCCGGCACACCGTTTTCCTTCAGACGGTTCTGTAAAGTAACCAGATCCACCGCTTTTCCTTCATTAAAAAGCTCTACCATATTGTCAAACAGAATGCCAAACTGTTTCTGATAAAAATCCTCCCCGGAAATAATTTCCGAAGCGGTCATGATCGCCTCTTTATCCATCAGCATGGAACCGATGACCGACTGCTCTGCGTCGATATTGTGAGGCATAACCCTTTTAATGAGTGCTTCTTCCATGGAATTCTCCTACGCTTCTCTAACGATCACTTTTAATTCAGAAGTTACCTTTGGGTGTAATTTAATCGGAACCATGGTAGTACCCAGACATTTGATCGGAGTCGGAAGCTGCATTTTCTTCTTATCCAGGTCATAGCCCAGCTGCTGTTTTGCAGCCGCAGCAATTTCTTTTGTAGAAACAGAACCAAAGATTTTTCCGCCTTCTCCGGTTTTGATCGTTACTGTGATCTGTTTGGTCTTTAATTCTTCTCCAAAGGCAAGGGCTGCTTCGTACTGCTCCTTTGCCACCTTATCTTCATGCGCTTTCTGAAGTTTTAAGTTGTTTCTATTCTGCGCATTGGCTTCCACGCCCAGTTTTTTTGCGATCAGTACATTTCTTCCGTATCCGTCAGCAACCTCTACGGTTTCGCCTTTTTTACCCACAGATTTTACATCTGCTAATAAGATTACTTTCATGTCAATTCTCCTTCTTCTATCATTCCGTCAATGGTATCCTTCAGCATATTCAATGCTTCCTGCGGTGTACACTGCAACTGTGCTCCCGCTACCGTCGCATGGCCGCCGCCGCCGATCTTTTCCATGATCAGCTGCACGTTGACCTCATCAATGGATCGGGCACTGACGTAAGTCTGACCCTTATACTCCGTAAGAACGATGGAGGCGCGGACACCATAAATATTTAAAAGCTCATTCGCTGCCTGTGCTCCCAGGATCGTCGGGCTTTCAATTCCTTCCTCATTACAAATAGCAAGGGCAAAGCCTTTATAGATCTCTGCATTTTTTACAACCTCTGATTTTGCCTTATAATCCTCCAATTCTGTACGGAAGGTTTTCCGGACACGAGTCACATCTGCACCGCAGCGTCTTAAAAATGCAGCCGCTTCAAAGGTACGCACTCCTGTTTTGGTCAGGAAGTTGTCTGTATCCACCATAATGCCGGCATACATACAGTCTGCTTCCACATTTTTCACCTTTATGCCTTCCCGGATATACTGCAGGATCTCTGCAACCATCTCACAGGCAGAGGAAGCATATGGCTCGACATAGGACAGCACCGCCATGGAAATGTTTTCGCTGCCCTGACGATGATGATCGATCACGACCACATTTTTGGTCATTCGCAGAATTTCCGGACAATCCGTAAAGCTTGGCCGGTTCACATCCACCACGACCAAAACCGTCTGTGCGTCCACAAGCTCTATCGCCTGTGCACTGTTCAAGAACATATCCTCTGAATAATTCGGGTTACTGCAAAAAGCGTCATACAGCGGTTTTAGAGAGGCACTGACCTCATTTACCACAATATAAGCCTTTTTATCCAATTCTTTTGCCGCCCGGTAAATTCCGATGGCTGCTCCAAAGGAATCCACATCCGGAATCTTATGTCCCATGACAATGACTTTATCATTGTTCTGGATAAATTCACGAAGCGCCTGCGCTTTCACTCTGGCTTTTACTCGTGTATTTTTGTCTACCTGCTGGCTGCTTCCGCCAAAATAAGTAATGCTGTCACCGTCTTTGGTAACTGCCTGATTTCCGCCTCTGGCCAGCGCAAGTTCCATCGCCACCCGGGCATATTCATAGTTTTCTGCATAGTTTTTTCCGGACAAACCAAGGCTGATGCTGACCGTCACCGCCAGATCATTTCCAATATTTACATTTCTGACATCTTCCAGCAAAGAAAATTTATCTTCCCTGAGCATCGGCAGATTTTTCTCCTGAATGGCAATGAAATATTTATCCTTTTCCATTCTCCGGACGATGCCGCCAAACCCGGAAATATATTTATTGATCTTACGCTCGATCAGCGCCACCAGAAGCGACTGCCGCACTTCCTCCACGCTTTCCAACGCTTCATCATAATTATCAATATAGATCAGACCCGCAACAAAACGCTGCTCCTTATTCTCTTTGATATAGCGGTTCAGTTCCGTTTCATCAAAAAGATAGATCGCCATCAAATGCTGTACATATTCCTCAATCCCGCCCAGCTGAGGCTCATTTCCGATCTTTTTAAAGGAAATCTGCTGCACCTGTGCCCGGTAGGACCGGTCCTCGTAAGCTACATGATATTCCAGGATCGTATTTTCGTCTTCATCTGCAAAGCTTTCTCTGGTAATCTGCGGAAAGATCGTCGTAATGGACTTATGATAATCCTTCGTCCTCTCTGTCACTTCCATAAACGCTTCATTCATCCAGATCAGACGGCCGTTTTCGTCCATCAGTGCATATGGAATATGAAATGTTTTCAGAATTTTTTTCTGTATCTGCCCGTAATGTGTCGCAAAGGAAACCAGTTCGCTCACAATGTCTTTCTGACTTCCAGCGGACAAAAGCCATGCCACCAGCGCATAACTCAAGGTGATCAATGCCTGCAGGATCCCTGCTTTCACAGAAATCGTAAACATGCTCACTGTTCCGGCCACCAAAAGAACGGTCAGCCAGAGAGGCCACTGCATATAGATCTTCATCTTCCCTGTAAATTTCACATTTTTCGTCGATTTTTTGTTTTGCTTTTTATTCTTTGTCATGATTTTCAAACCCCGTGGTTAGCTATAACACACTGATTATAGCATCATTATGAAAAACGGGCAACAAAAAAGCCCATAAGCACAGAAATCTGCGCTCATGGACTCTTGCATTTTTAATTATTCTGCTACGTATGGCATAAGAGCGATGTGACGTGCTCTCTTAACTGCAACAGTAAGTGCTCTCTGATGTTTTGCACAGTTTCCTGTGATTCTTCTTGGAAGAATTTTTCCTC
>CAZOJX010000012.1:0-8273 GCA_964580255.1 uncultured Lachnoclostridium sp.
AATCCTTCTTCTTCCATCAATTCATCGATTGTAACTGCTTTACCAACAACAACATTGGTTTCAATCTTAACACCCAGTGCTTTTACGTTTTCAATTTCCGGCTGAACAACACCGTCTTTTGGCAAACGGAATTCCGGAATACCATAAACGAGTACACCGCCGGCTTTATGTAATGCTTCAAAGATCGTTACATCATAACCTAATTTTGCAAGATCTCCTGCGCAGGTAAGTCCTGCAGGACCTGATCCGATGACAGCAACTTTTTTGCCGTTCATTTCCTTTGCAGCTTCCGGTTTGATGTTGTTTTCTCTTGCCCAGTCAGCTACGAATCTTTCCAGTTTTCCGATAGAGATCGGATCCCCTTTCTTTCCTCTGATACACTGACCTTCACACTGGCTTTCCTGAGGACATACACGTCCGCAGATTGCCGGGAGTGCGCTGGATTCACCGATAACTTTATAAGCTTCTTCAAATTTTCCTTCTTTTACCTGTGCGATAAATCCAGGAATATTGATGGATACCGGACATCCCTGTACACATTTGGCATTTTTACAGCCGATACATCTCTGCGCTTCTTCTACGGCTTCTTCTGCATTATATCCTAAGCATACTTCTTCAAAGTTTTTTGCACGAACCTGTGGGTCCTGTTCTCTAACAGGTACTCTTTTTAATACGTCTGCCATTATTTTTCACCTCCACAGTGTCCACATCCGCCGTGATGTGTATCACCTTCCTGTAATTTGAGCATTGCTCGTCCTTCCTGAGTTTTGTACATCTGCTGGCGTTTCATTGCCTGATCAAAATCAACAAGGTGTCCATCAAATTCAGGTCCGTCTACACATGCAAACTTCACTTCATCGCCTACAACCAGACGACATGCACCACACATACCTGTACCGTCTACCATGATCGGGTTCATAGATACGATTGTCTTAATGTCATATTTTTTGGTTGTTAAGCAGCAGAATTTCATCATGATCATTGGTCCGATCGCAACACAGAGATCATAGTGATTTCCGGCTGCAACTAATTCGTCGATCACTGCAGTTACCATACCGTGACGTCCGTAAGAACCGTCGTCTGTAGTAATGTAAAGATTTCCCGCAACTGCTTCCATTTCCTTTTCAAGGATCAGAAGATCTTTTGTCTTTGCACCTACGATTACATCAGCATCTACACCATGCTGGTGAAGCCATTTAACCTGTGGATATACAGGCGCTGTTCCGACACCACCTGCTACAAAAAGAATTTTCTTCTTTTTCAATTCTTCGATGTCTTCATCACAAAGTTCTGATGGACATCCCAGTGGACCTACAAAGTCCGCAAAAGAATCGCCTGCCTTTAAAGCGGTCATCTTTTGAGTAGATGCACCGATCGGCTGGAATACGATGGTTACAGTACCTGCTTCTGCATCATAATCGCAGATTGTCAACGGAATACGTTCTGCTGTTTCATTTAATCTAACGATAATGAACTGGCCTGGTTTACAAGATTTTGCCACTCTTGGAGCAACCACATCCATCAAATAAATATTTGATGTCAGCTGCTCTGCTTTTGTAATTTTAAACATAATCTGCCTCCTGGGTAATGTGGGGTGATTTCTGCAATGTACAACTTATCCACATTACGCTAATGTTAATCATATAACAAAAAAGAAGACATTTCAACCGAAAAATATCTTTTCCGCATTTTATGTCCTCTTTTCTTTTTCATTTTTATGATTCAATTACTGTTCTGTATTCTCTGTTTCCTCCGGATTTTCTGTGATCACACAGGTATATAAAACAGAGTTTACTTCCGAAAGAGCTCCCTTCTCGTCTTCGATCATCGCACGCACGATCGTCGTACCGGTCGGCATAAGAAATTCTCCCGTATAAAGTTCTGAAGATTCCGTCGGATCACTTCCGTCCAATGTATAGTAAGCAAGACAATTCTCCGGCACCAGGATCCGCACATACTGTTCACCTACATAGTCCCCGGATTCCGGAATAATGGTTGGTGCATCCGGTGCACCAAATTCCAGTTCATAAACTTCCGAATGAATCTCACTGCTGTTTCCATCTTTATCCATAACAAAGGCCCGAACAACCGTTGTTCCTTCGGACAATCGGATCGGCACTGTATAACGATAGGAGTTTTCATCCGGCACTGCGCCGTCTAAGGTATAATAGATTTCCCCTTCCGTATCTGCCGAAAGTTCCAGTGAAAGGTAATGCGAATACTCTCCTCCCGGAATGCTGAACTTCGGAACAGAAACCGTCTCCTCCTGAGGCTTGGAAGTAACCGGTCTCTCCTGCTGCATCGCATCCGGTTCCTGGTTTTTCAAAACGGAGGCATAGGAACAGACAAATGCCACGATTCCCAGTACAGCGATCAAAAGCGTTAGAATCAGTTTCCAGTTCATACTTTTGATCGTTCGGATCCGTTCCTCCGTCTTTTCTTCCAGCTGCTCTGTAGTCGGTCGGCTGGGCATTTTCGTTTGTGCTTGTGCGATCTTAATTTGTATATCGTCCAGAACCGGTTCATAGTCCGGCACCATCTGAACCGCCTCTCCGCAATTAGAGCAGAAAAGACAGCCTTCCTTGATCTCTGTACCGCATTTCTTACACTGCATACTATCTTCCTTTATAAATATTCTTCAATATACTGTTCAAACTGTTCCGGAGACATCAGGATTTCTCTTGGCTTGGTTCCCTGTTCCTCTCCGACCACACCGGCTTCTGCCAACTGATCCATGATTCTGGCCGCTCTGTTAAATCCGATTTTAAACCATCTTTGCAGCATACCGATCGATGCCTTATCTTTTTCTATAATAAACTTTCCGGCCTCTACAAACAGCGGATCGTTTCCGTTTCCAGAATCTTCTGCACCTGCTTTGGCTCCGGAAGCACCTGCTGTCTGCTGCTTTTTCATTTGTTCTTCAATTTCCGGATTCACTGCCGCTGCTTCATTATGGGTCTTTAAAAATTCTACCACCTGATTTACTTCATCATCAGAGACAAATGCCCCCTGAATACGCACCGGCTTCGGATAACCGTATGGGTAAAAGAGCATATCACCCTTTCCAAGCAGTTTTTCTGCTCCGTTCATATCCAGAATTGTCCGGGAATCTACCCCTGAAGATACTGCAAAGGCAAGTCTGGACGGCATATTTGCCTTGATGAGACCGGTAATGACGTTAACGGAAGGTCTCTGGGTTGCAATGATTAAATGGATTCCGGCTGCTCTGGCAAGCTGCGCCAGACGGCAGATTGCGTCCTCCACATCTCCCGGTGCCACCATCATCAAATCCGCAAGCTCGTCAACAATGATCACAATCTGCGGAAGTTTCTGTGGTTTATCTTCATCCTCCAGCATTTCAATGCTCTTAACCTTATCATTATATCCCTGAAGGTTACGAACCTGATAATCCGCAAACAGCTGATAACGTCGTGTCATCTCTGCTACTGCCCAGTTTAAGGCACCGGCGGCTTTCTTCGGATCTGTCACCACCGGAATCAAAAGATGAGGAATTCCATTATATGTACTTAATTCCACCACCTTCGGGTCTACCATGATCAGCTTCACATCCTCCGGCGACGCTTTATATAAAAGGCTCATGATCAATGTATTGATACACACAGATTTACCGGATCCGGTTGCACCTGCGATCAAAAGATGAGGCATCTTTGCAATATCCGTAATTACCGTCTTGCCTCCGATATCTTTTCCCACTGCAAATGCAAGATTCGATTTATGGGTCTTAAAATCATCAGATTCCAGAAGTTCCCTTAAGGTTACCGTAGAATTTTCTTTATTCGGTACTTCGATTCCTACCGCTGCTTTTCCCGGAATCGGTGCTTCGATACGAATATCTGCCACCGCAAGATTTAATTTGATATCATCCGCCAGGGACAAAATCTTGCTGACCTTTACTCCATGATCCGGCTGAAGCTCATAGCGGGTTACCGTCGGACCGCAGCTGACATCAGTTACAGTTACATTCACTCCGAAATCCTTCAAAATCTGCTGAAGCTTTGCTGCTGTTTCCCGTAAAGCACCTGTCGATCCGGCATTTCGGCTTACTTTTGGTGCATTCAAAAGTTCCAGCGGCGGAGCCTGATACTGTTTTCCGTTTTCGGCAGATTCATTCTCCGGATTCAAAATCAAAGGCTCCTCTGTAGCCGGTTCCACTGCAATCGGTTCCTCTACAGCTGGTTTCTCCTTTTTACGCTTTGAAACAGATTTTTTCACTGGAATATCCGCCGGTTCCTCCCGATGCACAGGGATTTCTGCCATTTCAGAGCTTAAAAAGACTTCTTCCCGGGCAGTTTCCTCAATTCCGGTCAATTCCGTCATATCTTCTTTATGTACCGCATCCTGTGCAAGCTTTACATCCATGCTGACACCCGATGCTTTTCTCTCCAGACGTTTTTCCCGGCGTTCCTCTGCGCGCTCTTTTCTGCGGATATTTTCTTCCTTTGCGGTATCATATACTTTTTTACTTCCCTTTTTGACACCTTTTACAAAAGATTTTTCACTGATCAGCACAACCGCCGCAATCCCAAGGGCAAGTAAAAGCACATAGGCTCCGATCACTCCCAGAGCCCCGGACAGCATACCAAATATCACTGCACCCAGAATTCCTGCGCCCTTATGATACACTGCACAATATAAATAAGCCTCTTTTATGGTCTCCAGTTCATGATTACCGATCAATCCATGCAGCAGCCCCTCCAGCACAAATAGAAGCACCAGCGCAGCTGCAACTTTTATGGCTGCAACTGTATTTTCTTTATTTGCAAGATAAAAGCATACACCTACAAATAGTACGATCGGCATTCCGTAAGACAAATATCCAAACAGTCCAAATAACAGACTTCTGACCGCCTCACCTACGACACCGCATACTCCGAAACAGCTTAAGAATAAAATTACGCATACCACAAAAAATAAGATCAGCATCACTTCTCCGCTGATTTCCGGATTTGTCTGCTGCTGTGCTTTTCTTCCCTTTGCAGCCGTACTTTTTACGTTTTTACTTTTATTTTTAGAAGGAGTATTTTTTCCTTTTTTTGTCTGTGCCATTCAAAAACCTCTTTCTTCGAACTTTCTCTGCGGAATATCTTAACACATCTTTTTCGTTTTGTCTAATTTCCTTTCGAATCTTTGTTCGTTTTTCGGATCATTTGATTCAATTTCCGAAATGCTTCCCTGATTCCTCCCACTTCATCAATGATTCCCGCTTTTACGGCTTCTTTTCCCACCAGGATTGTTCCCAGATCCTTAGTCATAAAACCGGTATCCATCATCATTTCTTCCACTGTTTCCCGATCCGCCCGGCTGTGAGCCGCAATAAATCCTGTGATCCGATCCTGTATTCTCTGAAAATATTCATAGGTCTGTCGTGCTCCGATGACAGTTCCTGACATTCTGACCGGGTGGATTAACATAGTTCCCGTCGGCACGATAAAAGAATAATCTGCTGAAACCGCAAGCGGTACACCGATGGAATGACTTCCACCCAAAACAAGGGATACCGTAGGCTTGCTCAGGGAAGCAACCATTTCTGCAATAGCAAGTCCGGATTCCACGTCCCCTCCGATGGTATTGATCAAAAGCAGCATACCCTGGATTTCCGGATCGTCCTCGACTTCTGCCAGACTTGGAATCACATGCTCATATTTTGTGGTCTTGCTGGTCGAGGACAAGAGTTCATGCCCTTCGACCTCTCCTATAATCGACATCAAGTGAATTTTAGAACTGCGTCTGCCGTTTTCCAAAGTCACCGGTATCCATCATCATTTCTTCCACTGTTTCCCGATCCGCCCGGCTGTGAGCCGCAATAAATCCTGTGATCCGATCCTGTATTCTCTGAAAATATTCATAGGTCTGTCGTGCTCCGATGACAGTTCCTGACATTCTGACCGGGTGGATTAACATAGTTCCCGTCGGCACGATAAAAGAATAATCTGCTGAAACCGCAAGCGGTACACCGATGGAATGACTTCCACCCAAAACAAGGGATACCGTAGGCTTGCTCAGGGAAGCAACCATTTCTGCAATAGCAAGTCCGGATTCCACGTCCCCTCCGATGGTATTGATCAAAAGCAGCATACCCTGGATTTCCGGATCGTCCTCGACTTCTGCCAGACTTGGAATCACATGCTCATATTTTGTGGTCTTGCTGGTCGAGGACAAGAGTTCATGCCCTTCGACCTCTCCTATAATCGACATCAAGTGAATTTTAGAACTGCGTCTGCCGTTTTCCAAAGTCACCTGTCCCATTTCCCGAATATCGTCTTTTTCCTTGCTTTTTGACATAAAAACACCCTGCCTTTTCCTTTTCTTACTCTTAAGTATTTCTCCAAGGCAGGGTATCTATTCATTCTCTAAACTGTAAATTTAAACCTGTTCCAATGCTTGAGCAAGGTCATCAATGATGTCCTGTGGATTTTCAATTCCCACAGACAAACGGATCATACCAGGTGTTACACCGGCTTCTTTTAACTGTTCATCATTCATCTGACGATGAGTATGGCTTGCCGGGTGAAGAACGCAGGTTCTTGCATCTGCTACATGAGTCACGATAGCAGCCAGCTTTAAGCTGTCCATAAATCTTGCCGCATCTTCCTTTGTGCCTTTTAAGCTGAAGGAAATGACACCGCAGGTACCATTCGGCATATATTTCTGTGCCAGTTCATGATATCTGTCTCCAGGCAGACCTGCAAAATTTACAAATTCCACTTTTTCGTGAGCGTTCAAAAATTCTGCAACTTTTTTCGCATTGCTGCAGTGCTTTTCCACACGAAGCGGCAATGTTTCCAACCCTACATTCAGCAAGAAACAATTCATCGGTGAAGGAACACTTCCAAGGTCACGCATGAGCTGTGCTGTCATTTTGGTAATATAGGCAGCCTTGCCGAATTTTTCCGTATAAACAATTCCATGATAGGTTTCATCAGGAGTTGTCAGACCTGGGAATTTTTCAGCATGTGCATCCCAGTCAAAGTTTCCGCTGTCAACCACTGCTCCGCCGATAGCCATTGCATGTCCGTCCATATATTTTGTGGTAGAATGAGTTACAATGTCTGCACCCCATTCAAACGGACGACAGTTGATCGGTGTTGCAAAAGTATTATCAACGATCAAAGGTACTCCATGTTTGTGAGCGATCTTTGCCATTTTTTCAATATCCAAAACCACCAATGCCGGATTTGCGATTGTCTCGCCCAGAAGACATTTGGTGTTTTCCTGAAATGCCGCATCAATTTCTTCTTCCGATGCATCAGGATCTACAAAAGTACAGTCGATTCCAAGCTTTTTGATCGTTGCCGCACAAAGATTAAAGGTTCCGCCATAAACCTTTGCAGAACATACTACATGATCTCCTGCCTGACAGATATTTGTTACGGCGTAAAAGTTCGCTGCCTGCCCTGAAGATGTCAGAAGCGCAGCCACACCACCTTCCAGTTCTGCAATCTTTGATGCCACTGCATCACTGGTCGGATTTGCCAATCTTGTGTAAAAATATCCGGATTCCTCCAGATCAAACAGACGTCCCATTTCTTCTGTTGTGTCATACTTAAATGTTGTGCTCTGATAGATTGGCAGAACTCTGGCTTCTCCCTTTGAAGGTTTCCAGCCACCCTGAACACAGATTGTGTCCATGTTTAATCTTTTAGCCATTAGGTACTCCTCCTACTTCCCAAACTTTATTCCAAAAATGCTTGTACTGAAACCACTGTAAATTCTGTCATAATTTCCTACTTCCATTTTTGTACCAAATTCTTCATTCCAGCAGTCGCATAACATCTGGGCAAACGACTCTGACATATTTCCTTCAAATCCGCTGATTGCCGGAAGTATATAGCTGACTACAAACATATTGCAGTCAATCAGCATATTTTCACGCTGAAATTTCCATTTCTGAGATCCTACCAGTTCTTTTGCATATCCAATGAATCTTTCTGTAAGCTTTTTCAGCCATTTTTCTTTATCTTCTTCGTGATTATAAACTTCCTCGATGCAAACAAATACTTTTCCGTATTTTTTCATCATATGTTCAAAATAATCCGGATAGTTTTTTTTGTTGAAGTTTTTCATAGAAAGCTTCATGTCATCGAAAAGGGTATCCATTCCAGACATTGCTTCATTGTAATACTGCCCATACTGAATTAAATCCATGGCCTTCTCCTTTAGTAGTTTAAATTTTCAAAATATTTTTTAACGGTCTCTGTATCAGCTTATCCAACAAAAGATCATAAGCCGCTGCTGCCAGCATAGAACAACCA
>CAZOJX010000012.1:8373-24836 GCA_964580255.1 uncultured Lachnoclostridium sp.
CACGTGTACTGCAATGACAAACAGCATTGCAACCACGCGTATCACATCATAACGAATTTCTCTCTCCCTGTTCATTCCTTACTCGTCCCAGTTATGGTACACAGCCTGAACGTCATCGTCATCATCTAAAAGATCTAATGTTCTGTTCAAATATTTGATATCATTTTCATCAGATAATGTCACATAATTCTGCGGAATCATGGTCACCTCTGCAGATGCCATCGGGATT
The DNA here is from genome assembly GCA_964580255.1 of uncultured Lachnoclostridium sp. Taxonomy (GTDB): domain Bacteria; phylum Bacillota; class Clostridia; order Lachnospirales; family Lachnospiraceae; genus HGM12587. The sequence continues at coordinate 8,603 of CAZOJX010000012.1, forward strand.
CCTTCTTTTTCCAGTGCTTCACGGACAACTGAGAAATCGTCCGGATCAGTTAACACTTCGAAGCTGTCTTCTTCCTCTGCGAAATCTTCCGCACCTGCATCTAATGCGATCATCATCAGATCGTCTGCGTCCATTTCGCATTCTTCCTTATCAATGATGATCTGTCCTTTTTTATCGAACATATAAGAAACACAGCCTGTATTTCCCATATTTCCATTTCCCTTAGTAAAAGCGTTTCTTACGTTGGACGCAGTTCTGTTTTTGTTATCTGTTAAAGCTTCTACGATGATCGCAATACCGCTTGGGCCATAGCCTTCATAAGTTACCTGCTCGTAATTTACAGAGTTTGCATCGCCGGCTGCTTTTTTGATTCCTCGGTCGATGGTATCATTTGGCATATTGTTTGCTTTTGCTTTCGCAATGATGTCTCGAAGCTTGCTGTTATTTGCAGGATCCGGACCGCCTTCCTTTACTGCAACTGCAATTTCACGTCCGATAACTGTAAAAATCTTTCCTTTTGCAGCATCGTTTTTCTCTTTCTTATGTTTAATATTGGCAAATTTTGAATGTCCTGACATTTTCAATCCCTTTCTTTCGTTTTTCTCCTGAATAATATACTCTTTTTTATAGTTTATGACAAGATTTTTTTCAGCCTCTATGTATGCAACTGCAGGCTGATCTTTAAAGCTGCATCAATTTTTTCCAAAATCTTATCGTCTAAATGACAGATTTTATCCTTCAATCTGGATTTATCAATGGTACGAAGCTGTTCCAGCAAAATGACCGAGTCCTTGACCATATGATATGACACTGCATCAATGGCAATGTGGGTCGGAAGCTTTGCCTTGTTCATCCTTGAGGTAATGGCAGCACAGATGACCGTTGGACTGTGGCGGTTTCCCACATCATTCTGAATGATCAGCACCGGGCGAATTCCGCCCTGTTCCGATCCAACCACCGGTCTGAGGTCTGCATAAAAGACATCTCCCCGTCTGATAATCACTTCTATTCTCACGCTCCTTTAGCGTAAGTATTCCCATTTATTTTTCAAAATAATCTCTGATTTCTTTGATTTTTCCGTCCTGATAATAAATTCTCGGAATCCGGTTTCCCAGATCACATACCAGTTCGTAATTAAAACGACCGCTCAGATCACCGATTTCCTCTGCTGTGATCTTCTGTGTTCCGTCCTGACCGATCAGCGTTACCCGGTCACCGATCCAGATCTCCTCCGGAATCTCCGTCACATCAATCATCAGCTGATCCATACAGATCCGTCCCACGATCGGTGCTTTCTGCCCCTTGATCAGCACATAGCCTTTATTTGAAAGACTTCTCGGATACCCGTCTCCATAGCCGATGGGAACGGTTGCGATCTTTCTCTTTTTGTCTGCTACCCAGGTGCTTCCGTAGCTGACTGCTGTTCCTGGAACAACCTCTTTCACATAAACCACATGGCTTTTCAGTGAAAGGATCGGCTTTAACTGTACCACATCTTTTCTTACTTCTTCTGACGGCCATAAGCCATAAGAAATAATTCCCGCACGAACAAGATCAAATTTCTGTTCTGCTAATTCGATGATTCCGGCACTGTTTGAACAATGCTTCAAAGAAAAAACTGCCCCTTCTTTTTCCATGGCAGCTACCATTTCTTCAAATTTTTTCACCTGTTCCAGGGTATATTCCTGAGATGCAGTATCCGCATTGGCAAAATGAGTAAATACGCCTTCCATCTCCAGCATCGGGAGCCGGCTGATCTCTTTTGCCTCAGCAGCAGCTTCTTCTGCGGTCTGATAACCGATCCGCCCCATGCCGGTATCCAGCTTCACATGAACATAAGCCTGTTTATTCTGCCGGACAGCTTCCTCAGACAATGCTTTCGCCATATCCAGACTGAAGATTGTCTGGCGGATATCGTATTTCACAATATGATCATAGCATTCCGGGAAAGTATAACCCAGAATCAGAATCGGTTTTGTGATTCCTGCCTGCCGAAGCTCAATCGCCTCATCTACCGTCGCAGTCGCAAAGCCCCAAAGGTATTCCAGACCTTCAACCAGCTTCGCAATCGGTACCGCCCCATGACCGTAAGCATCTGTTTTTACCACTGCCATGATCTTCGTACCTTCCGGAAGATTTTTATACATTTGTGCAAAATTAAACAGTACTGCATTCAGATCAATATCCGCATGCACTCTCCTGTATTTTTTCATTTTCTGGTCACCTCTGCAATTCCATCTAAAATATCTGTCGCAAGCATACTGTAAGGCCCCTTTTTTCTTTCTGCTGCATCTCCGGCCATTCCATGCAGATAAACACCTAATCTGGCCGCATCATACACGTTCAGTTTCTGCGCAAGCAGACCGCCGAGAATTCCGGCAAGCACATCGCCGCTTCCCCCGGTTGCCATTCCTGAATTTCCGCTTGTATTGATGTAAACAGGGTCATTTCCTTCTGTTACAATGGTTCTTGCATCTTTCAGTACCATTGTGACCCGATATTCTGCTGCAAATCTCTTTGCTTCTCCAATGGCATCTTTTTTAACCATATCTTTTGTTTTTCCGGTCAGCCTTGCCATTTCCTGAAGATGCGGTGTTAAAATCACCTCACCCCGATGTTCCCAAAGAGCTGTTTTATTTTTCGCGAGAATATTTAATCCATCCGCATCCACAACCAGCGGCACACCGCTTTTGCCGATCACATACTTCAGGATCTTTTCTGCGATCTTATCTGTACCAAAGCCCGGACCGATCACGATCACGTCTGCCCATTCCATACATTCTTTCAGCTGCTTTAAAGACGGACGCGTCCGGTCATACACTTCTAAAAGTGCCTCCGGCAGCAAAACCTGCATGGCAATCTGATTTTCTTTTGGTGTATAAAGCTTTACAAGCCCTGCTCCCATTCGATAGGCACCGGCAGCTGCCAGATAAGCTGCTCCACTGATTTTTTGAGATCCTGCGATCACCAGCACCTTTCCATAGGTTCCTTTATGAGAATCTGCTTTTCTTTCCGGAAGTTTCAAAAGATCTTCCTCGCCATAGGTAATCGCCTGGCACATTTCCAGAGAATCAAAGGGAATTCCAAGATCTGCCACCAGGGTCTTTCCGCAGAAATTCCTTCCCGGGTAAAGCACCATTCCCAGTTTTTCCGTAAAAAAGGTCACTGTTACAGCTGCTCTCACAGCTGTAGCACATACCTTTCCGGAATCTGCAGAAATTCCGGAAGGAATATCCACTGACAGAACCGTCGCCTCTGCCCCATTGATCTCCCGGATCACTTCTGCCGCAATCCCAGTAATCTCCCGATTACAGCCAATGCCAAATATGGCATCTACAATCACAGTATATTCTTTATAGACCGGAGAGGTAACAAATTTCCCGGAAATTGCTTGATATCTTTCCAGCTGAACCTTTGCTTCTTCAGACAAATGATCCAGCGCCCCCACCATGCAGACCTCTGCATGATAGCCTTCTTCTGTCAGCCGTCTGGCAACGGCAAGACCGTCGCCGCCATTATTTCCCATTCCGCAGGCGATCAGAATTTTCTGAAGATTGTAGCTGCCGCTGGTCAGTTCTTTCACGACTGCCATGGCAGCTCTTTCCATCAGAAGAAGCGATGGAATCTGATTTTTTTCCATCGCTTGTTTCTCCCAGTTTTTGATTTCTTTTCCGCTTACCAAATATTTCATGATCCGTTACTCTTTTTCGTAGCTGGAAAGGTTATAGGAGAGTCTCATTAAACTGTCAAACAAATGTACATTCTCTACCACAACATCCTTTGGAACGACCAGATCCGTATGAGCAAAATTCCAGATCGCTTTAATTCCGCAGGACACAAGAATATCTGCCATTTCCGGAGTTGCTGCCTTTGGCAGCGTCAGTGCTGCGATCTCAATCTTCTCTTTTTTGATAAACTCCCGAAGATCACTGATCGGATAGATTCGCGTATCTCCAATCTTTTTCCCGATTAATTCCGGATTTACATCAAAGATTCCCTTAATCTTAAATCCGTTTCTTTCAAAAGCGGCATATTTTGATAATGCCTGCCCCATATTTCCACCGCCTACGACGATCATCGGGTGAATCTGATCCAATCCCAAAATCTTTCCAATCTCGTCATGAAGGTATTTTACATTATATCCATATCCCTGCTGGCCAAAACCACCAAAGTGATTTAAGTCCTGTCGGATCTGCGAAGCTGTGACCTTCATACGGCTACTGAGCTCTCCTGATGAGATTCTTTCCATACCACTATCGAGTATTTCCCCCAGATATCGATAGTATCTCGGCAGTCTTTTGATCACTGCTTTGGAAATCTGTCGTTCTTCCATGCTATTCCTCCTTGATTTCCACTGTTTTTTTTATTATAATTGGTTGTTAAAATGATGTCAAATACTTATTACCATAACAGGAGGAACTTCTATGATACTGGCATGCCAGAATATTTGCAAAACATTCGGTTCCAGAGAATTAATCAAAAACGCTTCTTTTCATGTGGAGGATCGTGAAAAAGCTGCCATCGTGGGTATCAATGGCGTTGGAAAATCCACACTTTTAAAAATAATCATGAAAGAAATGGAGGCTGATTCCGGAGAAGTCATCGTAGCCAAAGGAAAAACCCTGGGTTATCTTGCACAGCACCAGGATCTGACCGGAGAAAATACAATTTTTGAAGAATTGTTTCAGGTTCGCCAGGAACTGCTTTCCATGGAACGGCGTATGCGTATTCTGGAGCAGGAAATGAAATTTGCTACCGGAGATGCATTGGAAGAAAAAATGAAATCCTATGCCAATCTCAGCCATGAATTTGAACTGCGTAATGGCTACGCCTATAAAAGCGAAGTAATCGGAGTCTTAAAAGGTCTCGGTTTTGAAGAATCAGAATTCGGCAAGTCCATCACCGCACTTTCCGGTGGTCAAAAAACCCGCGTTTCCTTAGGAAAACTTCTTCTGACCAAGCCGGACATTATCCTTTTGGACGAACCGACTAACCATTTGGACTTAAATTCCATTACCTGGCTGGAAACTTATCTGATGAACTATTCCGGTGCAGTTATTATCGTCGCTCACGACCGTTACTTTTTAAACCGGGTCGTTACCAAGGTGATCGAGATCGATCAGGGCGAGGTACATACCTTCCTTGGAAACTATTCCGATTATTCCATGAAAAAAGCACAGCTGCGGGAAGTGCGCCTGCGAGAATATCTGAATCAGCAAAGAGAGATCAAGCATCAGGAAGAAGTCATTCAGAAATTGAAATCTTTCAACCGCGAAAAATCCATCAAACGTGCAGAAAGTCGTGAAAAGCTGCTCTCAAAGATCGATGTGATTGAAAAACCGACGGAAGCCAATGCAGAAATGCGTTTTTCCATCGAACCGAAAGTCCTGTCCGGAAACGATGTTCTCACAGTAGAGGGACTTGCCAAATCCTTCGGCTCACTCCACCTTTTCTCTGATCTGAATTTTGAGATCAAGCGGGGCGAACGGGTTGCCATCATCGGAAATAACGGAACCGGAAAAACAACGATCCTAAAAATCATCAATCAGGTGATTGATGCAGATGCCGGAAAACTGACCCTTGGAAGCAAGGTTTCCATCGGTTACTATGATCAGGAACACCATGTTCTTCATATGGACAAAACGATTTTTGATGAAATTTCTGATGAATATCCGACACTTACCAATACAGAGATCCGAAACGTCCTTGCAGCCTTCCTTTTCACCAATGATGATGTTTTCAAACGCATCGGTGATCTAAGCGGCGGAGAACGGGGAAGGGTTTCTCTGGCCAAGCTGATGCTCTCCAATGCAAACTTCCTGATCCTGGACGAACCGACCAACCATTTGGATATTCAGTCCAAGGAAATTTTAGAGCAGGCACTCAACAGTTATACCGGTACCGTCCTGTATGTCTCCCATGACCGATATTTCATCAACAGTACTGCTACCAGAATCCTCGATCTGACAGGCGAAACGCTGGTCAACTATATCGGAAATTATGATTATTATCTGGAAAAGAAAGACGAACTGACCGCTATCTACGCACCGAAAGCCGGAGTCACTGCTGCGTCTTCCGTAAAAGCTGAAACAGAAACAAAATTAGACTGGAAGGCTCAAAAAGAAGCTCAGGCATTGGAACGGAAACGGCAAAATGATCTGAAAAAAGTTGAAAACCGAATTGCAGAACTGGAAGCAAGGGACAAAGAGATTGATCAGGACATGGAAAATCCTGAAATTTTCACCAGTGTATTCAAATGTCAGGAGCTTTCCAAGGAAAAAGATGCAATCCTGACCGAGCTTGAAGACTTATACGAACAATGGGAAATTTTGGCCGAATAGCTCTTTCGGCTGCCAACCAAAAAGACTTACCAGCCCCAAAACGGCGGTAAGTCTTTTTTTATTTACTGCATTTTTTCCAATGTTTCTCTCACTGCTTTGATAAAATCAAGAGAGGACAGAACTTCTACATGTTCCAGAGAAGTGATCATTGCCAGATCCTTAGTCATTTTTCCTTCTTCGATTGTCTGAATCGCAGCTTTTTCCAGACGGTCAGCAAATGCCTCCAGTTCCGGAAGCTGATCTAATTCTCCTCGTTTTCTCAGCGCACCGCTCCATGCAAAAATAGTTGCCATAGAGTTTGTGGAGGTTTCCTCTCCTTTCAGGTGTTTATAATAATGTCTCTGCACTGTTCCGTGTGCCGCTTCATATTCCCAGTATCCGTGTGGGGATACCAGAACAGACGTCATCATTGCCAAAGAGCCAAAAGCAGTCGCTACCAGATCGCTCATAACATCACCATCGTAATTTTTACATGCCCAGATAAAGCCACCTTCAGATTTTACTACCCGTGCAACCGCATCGTCGATCAATGTATAAAAATAAGTAATTCCTGCTTCTTCAAATTTTGTACGGTATTCTTTCTCATAAAGGTCAGCAAACACGTCTTTGAAATGATGATCGTACTTTTTAGAAATGGTATCCTTTGTCGCAAACCAAAGATCCTGTTTCGTATCCAATGCATACTGGAAACAGCTCTTTGCAAAACTTTCGATAGAATCATCCAGATTATGCTGTCCCTGCACCACACCGGCTCCATGGAATTCATGTACCAGCGCTCTTTCTTCTGTTCCGTCTTCTCCCGTATAGACCAGTTCCACTTTTCCGGCTCCCGGAATTCTCATTTCCGTTGCCTTATAAACATCACCGTAAGCATGTCTGGCCAATGTGATCGGCTTTTTCCAGGTTTTTACATACGGTTCAATTCCCTTCACAATGATTGGTGCACGAAAAACAGTACCGTCTAAAATCGCACGGATCGTTCCATTCGGACTTTTCCACATTTCTTTCAGGTCATATTCTTTCACACGAGCCGCATTTGGTGTGATCGTCGCACATTTTACTGCTACACCATATTTTTTTGTTGCATTGGACGCATCTACTGTGATCTGATCGTTCGTTTCATTTCTTTTTTCCAGACCCAGATCATAATATTCTGTTTTCAGCTCTACAAATGGCTCCAAAAGTTCCTCTTTGATCATTTTCCAGAGGATCCTGGTCATTTCGTCTCCGTCCATTTCAACCAACGGTGTGCTCATTTTAATCTTTTCCATAAAATTTTCACTCCTCTAATGTGATTTCATGATTGCTTTTGATCGTACTCTTTACATGTACATGTGCACATTCTTCTGCCTTATCCGCATTTCTTTCCTTAATGGCATTTAAAATCGCCCGATGCTCCTCTGTCGAATTTTTTGACCGGTTGCCGGTTGCCAATGCTGTTTTTCGAATCCTCGTTACATACATATGAAAATCAGACAAAATATTATTCAGAATCTTGCTTCCGCACGCTGCATACATCAGCTCATGGAACTGGCTGTCCAACTCATAAACCTGCGTATAATTTCCCTTTTGTGCATGAAATTCTGTCAGATAAAGAGTTTCCTCCATCTTATCGATCTGTTCATCAGTCACATGCTCTGTTGCCCATCTGGCACTTAAGCCCTCCAGAAGATAGCGGATCTGATAAATATCCTCCACATCTTTCTGTGTAATTCCGGTCACTCGTGCGCCCTTATTTGGAATGATTTCCACCAATCCTTCCAGCTCCAGCTGCCGCAGGGCTTCTCTGACCGGTGTACGGGAAACACCCATTTTTTCTCCCAAAGTTGCTTCTTTTAATTCTTCATGTTCTTTATAAATCCCATTTAAAATATCCTCACGAATCCGATCGTAAACCTTTCCTCTTAATGAATATTTGTCTCCGGATTCTTTGATTTCTTTAGCCATTCTTCTTTACTCCATATCCGTGAAATTCAATCCCCAAACGTTTACAAGCTACATCAATGGCATTTAAAATCTCTCCATCGGTTAAAACCGTAATACGTCCGTTTTCATATTCTTTATCGACCCAACCTTTGATATCCGCTACCATCGGGTGCGTCTTTTCAATCTGTTCTTCTTCCTTGAGTTTAAAATAAGTATTGATCCAATGAGCAATTCCTGCCAGTCCGGAGGTATTGGAAATTGCTACCAGCACTGGTCTGTTTAAGAATTTTTCTGTATCAAAGATATTATAAATCTCCTCATTTTTCAGAAGGCCGTCCGCATGGATTCCTGCTCTTGTCACATTAAAATTCTTGCCGACAAACGGTGTCCTTGGCGGAATCTCATAGCCAATCTCTTTCTCATAATACTCTGCAAGCTCAGTAATCACCGTCGTATCCATGCCGTCCAGCGTACCTCTTAGCTGTGCATACTCAAAAACCATCGCTTCCAGCGGGGTATTTCCTGTACGCTCTCCGATACCAAAGATAGAACAGTTTACACCACATGCACCGTAAAGCCATGCGGTTGTGGAATTGCTGACCGCTTTATAAAAGTCATTGTGTCCGTGCCATTCAATCAATTCTGACGGGATTCCTGCATAAGTCATGATACCGTAAATGATTCCCTGTACGGAACGCGGGATCACCGCACCCGGAAAGCTGACACCATAACCCATGGTATCGCACACACGCACTTTGATCGGAATCTGATATTCGTCCATCAGTTTTCGAAGTTCCACACAAAACGGAATGACATAGCCAAAAATATCCGCTCTTGTAATATCCTCTAAATGACATCTCGGACGAACACCAATATCCAGACAGTCACGAATGATGCTCAGATAGTGATCCATGACTTCCCGTCTCGTCATTTTCATTTTGTAAAAAATATGATAATCCGAACAGCTTACCAAAATACCGGTTTCTTTCAGCCCAATGTCTTTTACCAGCTGGAAATCCTTTTTGCTCGCACGGATCCAGGAAGTGATCTCTGGAAATTCGTAGCCTTTTTCCATACATTTATAAACAGCATCTCTGTCTTTTTTACTGTACAGGAAAAATTCACTCTGACGGATCTTGCCCTTTGGACCTCCCAAACGATGGAGATAATCATAAATAGTTACGATCTGATCCGTAGAATATGGTGCCCTGGACTGCTGACCGTCACGAAAAGTTGTATCTGTGATCCAAATTTCCTCCGGCATGCAATGTGGTACAATTCGATCATTGAACGCAATCCTCGGAATTTCTGTATAAGGAAACAAATTCCGGTATACGTTGGCTGTGGGATTTTCTACCAAATGATAAAACGGTTCTTCCAACTGCAGAAGATTCGTCTTTTTATTAAACATCACTTTTCTGTTTTCCATAATATCCTCCTGCGACCTTCTCTGATTGTATACGTTCGCAATTTGTATTATTGTATACAACCCGTTCTTTAATGTCAAGCACCCACATGATTCTTTCCTTTATTTTTTTCTATTTTTTCGTAACACATTTTCCGGATTCACATATGATATGGTGTAAAGAAAATTTGGAGGTATCCTATGGGAAACTTATCTTCTGGCTGCGGATGCGGTAACGGACGTTCGTCCTGCGGCGGCGACTGCTGTTCTATCATTTGGATCATCTTACTGCTTAGTATCTTCTGCGGAAACGGCACCGGTCTTTTCGGCGGAAACGGCTGTGGCTGTAATGATGGCTGCGGTGACAACAGCTGTATCTGGATCATTCTGCTGCTACTTTTCTGCGGTAACGGATTCGGCCTTACCAATAACAACGGTTGTGGCTGCGGTTCATGGAACAACGGCTGCGGCAATGGCTGCGGAGATGGCTGTGGCTGCTAATCTCTTTGGAAATGACAGCGGGGGCATCTTCGGATGCCCTTCTTGTCATGAGAATAATCCGGCGCTGACAGAAGCTCTCAAACTGTTTCTTCCTTATTTTCCTTTACATATCCAACATTTGGTCAGCATGTACTTAAAATTTCTGGAATTTATGCATACTTTTGAACTGCTTCAGAATATGATGAAACACATGGAAGAATATCAGGCACTTTTTCAAATGTTTGAAGCCATGAATCAGGAAGGTGCTTCCCCTGCTGCTCCGGCCAGCGGATTAGGTTCTCTGTTCCCTGACAACGGCTTTTTGATGCCTGATCTGAATGCCATGCAAAAAATGATGGAAGGAAGCGATTTGATCGATGAGTTTACCTACGTGGAAGAACCACCCCGCACTGAATCATATGGATCCGAAAAAAATATTTCTGCTGACAAAGATCTCTGAAAAAATAGAAGGTCGATCCCAGCAGGAAATCCTGCCGATCCTGATGGCTGCCATGACAAGTGCCCGAAAGCAGAACATTTCATTTACCCCTTCGGAATTTGAACTGCTCTTTTCAATCCTAAAAGAAGGAAAATCCGAGCAGGAAATCCATAAGATTGATCAGACCATTGATTTTGCCAGAAATGTTCTGTCCAGAAACCAATAAAAAGAAGGATCATCGATGCTGTTAGTACCGATGATCCTTCTTTTTATTTATGTTTTTTCAATTTCAGAAAATGGATTCCCATTCCAAAAAGGAAACCAAGCAGTGCCGGAAGAACCCAGCCAAGATTCAGCTGAAACCATGGAAGAATCTTCTCTGCTGCATTTACTGCCTGCTCCAGCCGAAGACCGCTTCTGATTCCCTCAGGCAATGTTTTCATAAGATCAAATATTGCTGCCGCTGCCGTAAAAACGGTTACAGATACATAAACAGCCCGGTCGTGAGAAAATACTTTTCCAATCAGTGCCAGCAGGATCAAAGTGATCGCCAGCGGATATAAAAACATCAGGACCGGAAGGGAATATTCTATGATTTTTGACAGCCCTATATTTGAAATCACGAAGGAAAACGCTGTAAAAATAATCGCCCAGGCTTTGTAAGGCAATGCTTTTGGAAACATTCTGACAAATGTATCGGAACAGCTGGTCACCAGACCAATGGAAGTTTTTAAACAGGCAAAGGTAATGGTCAGTGCCAGAATCACGCTTCCGGCTGCTCCAAGATAGTGTTTTGCAATCTGTGCCAGTGCTACACCGCCGTTTTCAGCTACCTCGAAAAGTCCTCGGGACTGTGCACCTATCACAATGGTTGCCACATAGATCACAGCCATCAAAAATCCTGTCAGCATTCCGGAGATCAGCACATCTTTGGCAATCGCTCCGTCTTCTTCGACACCCATGGAACGAATGATATCAATGACTACAATGCCAAACGCTAAGCCTGCGATTGCATCCATGGTTCCATAGCCCTCGATAAAACCTGAAAACAAAGCCCTGGTCTCATAAGCCTTTGTCGGTACCGCCGCTCCGATCGGAATACTCGGGTGAATCAGTGCTGCGATCACTAATACTGCCAAAAAAATCAAAAACAGTGGATTGATGATTTTTCCAATCCAAACCGTAATCTTTGCCGGCCGCAGCGAAAAAAACAAAACAAGCAAAAAAAAGATTAAAGAAAAGAAAAACAGACTCCAGGTTTCCGTAACCTTTCCTCCAAGCATCGGAAGGATTCCGGTCTCAAAAGAGGTCGTTGCACATCTTGGAATAGCAAAAAACGGTCCAATCGTTAAATACAGCATCACTGTAAAAACATATCCATAGCCCCTGCCCACCTTGCTCGCCAGTGACTGCAGCCCATCAGAATGAGTGTTTCCAATGGCAGCCACTCCCAGAATCGGGATTCCTACAGCTGTTAAGATAAATCCGATCATTGCCGGAACTGCATTGGAACCGGCTAATTGTCCCAGATACACCGGAAAGATCAGGTTTCCTGCACCAAAAAACATCCCAAATAAAGTTCCTGCTACCAGCACTCTCTGTTTCATGCTCAATTGCTTTTTCATTATTTATCCCCTCATATCATAAATTAAATCCATTCTATCATTGGTCTTGTTTTCTGTGAAACGCCAGTTTATAATAAGGGTATTACAAAATGTAATAGATATGGAATAGAGAGCTATGGACAGCAAAAAATTAGAAATCTTAATGATCGCTGCAGATCTTGGCAGCTTTACAAAAGCCTCCGAAGTCGTAGGCTATACCCAATCCGGTTTAACACACATGATGGACGCTCTGGAGAAAGAAGTCGGATTCCCACTGCTCCAAAGAAATCATAACGGGATTCAGCTGACGGAGCAGGGCGTCGAACTGATGCCTGCGATCCGGGAATTTTTAAAAGCAAATGCGATTTTAGAAAATCAAATCAAAGATATGGCTGAGAGAAAAGACGAGGTCATTCGAATTGCAGCCTATGCCAGCATTGCCATGCACTGGATTCCGGAGCTTCTATATCGATTCAAGCGTATCTGTCCGAATGTTAATGTAGATCTTCGTATGGTTGATGATGCCCTGGAACCTTTTGAGCTTTTAGAATCCGGGCAGACTGATGTGATTTTCGCCAGCAAACAAAATTACGGCAGCTGTGACTGGATACCGCTTTATGATGAAACCATGTATGCGATTCTTCCAAAAAATTACCCGCTGAACGGACGCACCAGTTTTCCTCTTCAGGAATTTGAAAACAAAGAATTTCTCATGCCTTACGGGCGATTCGATCTCGATGTCAAAGCTGCCCTCAATCCACGTGGAATCAAGCTGAATGTCAAAACCTCCCGCGTCGATGATGAAACCTTGATCCGCATGGTTGGACATGGTCTGGGCGTTTCCATGATGACAGAGCTGATGATCCGAGGAAGAACCGATGATGTTCTTTGCATTCCTGTCACTCCCACAGTGATCCGACAGCTTGGCATGGGAACCCATATCCGAAAAAAGGAAACCGAAAGTATTCAAAAACTAAAAGAATGTATGCTGCAAATGATCCAGGAACAGCGCATGAAAAAAACCTCGGAATAAACTCCGAGGTTTTCTAAACTTCTGATTCTATTTACAACATTCTTCAAATATGCGTAATGCATACTGTGCGATATCATCATCTTCTTCTCCGGTACCGCCGCTGATTCCAAGGCCTCCAACCAGTTTTTCTCCTGCAAACAACGGAACTCCGCCGCCAAAAAATACCATTTTATCCTTTTCCAGCTGTTCCAGCCCTGCAAAGGTCTCTCCCGGCTGCACCAGTTTTCCAAGCTCCATCGTTGACATTTTTACAGAAACTGCCGTATATGCCTTTTTTACAGCCACATCAAAGCTTACCAGAAAGGCACCGTCCATCGCATGGACTGCAATCGGATTTCCGTCCGGCCCACAGACTGCAATCACTGCCTGTTTTCCAACACTGGTTGCATAGCCTTCCACTTTCTCAATCAATTTTTTCGCAATTTCAAGTGTCACTCTGTCCATACTCTGAATTCTCTTTAACACTTCCTGTACAACGATTTCTTTTGTCAGTTCCACAACCGGAACCTTTGTATTTACTTCAGCTGCCCTATGCTCCTGTTTTTCTGCCGCAGGCTTCTTCGCTTCTGCATAATCAGTATATCTTGCAAGAGCGTAAAGATAATCTCCCAGCTGATCTAAATATTGTTTTCTCACCGGCTGACCGCCGTATTTTTTATCGGAAGAAGCAAGCCAGCGCTCCGCACGCCTTGCTGCACTTCTGGTCATGTCAATGCGAAGGGACTTTTCACAGCCGCCCGGAAGCGGTTCATATGCTGTCAGCGGATAGGACTCCTTCAGCGCTGCCGTTTTTTCTTCCAAAATCTTCACGGATTCTTCCTGAATCTTATAGTCTTTATGGTAAGGATCGCTGATTCCTTCAATACAGATCATCAATGTTCTTTGAATCTGCTCCAGATCTGCCTTCAGAGCCTGATCTTCTGCATGGAACTTCAGCAGACCAATATGAGTGATCAGATCTTCCAGTTCGCCAATCGCCTGAATACGATCATCTGCTTTTGAAACATTTTTATCACGTTTTAAGCTGGTCATACTGCGGTCACTGCTGCTTGTGTACATTCTTTCGACAGACTCCTTTCCCATAATTCTCTTAACTATAGATATTATAGTCAATTTTGCACTGCAAGTCAATGCATTTCAGACATTTTCCCACACAAATCCAAACAAAACCAAATTTTTATTTACTGTACCTTCTGATTTACGGTTTCCGGTGAAGTTTTGGAATTGACCACGATCTGACTATGATAAAGGCCAAAATATCCTGATTCCATATATCCGATAGAAACTGCAACCAGATAATAAGGCATACCCTCAAAGCCAAACAGTTCAAATCCGAGCACCAAAGCTGCCAACGGGCTGTTGGTCACAGCACTGAACAAAGCGATCATACCGCATGCCGCGCAAAGAGAAGGGGAAAATCCTGCAATCTGTCCGAAAAGACAGCCAAAGGTGCCTCCCACAAACAAGGTCGGTACAATCTCTCCGCCTTTAAAACCGGCTCCTAAAGTCAGTGCCGTAAACAGAAGCTTCAGCAGGAATGCCGCCCATACGACTTCTCCTTCTACTGCCCGTTCAATAATGTTCATTCCACCACCAAGATAATCTGTTGTCCCAAGAACTTTCGCCAGAAGGATCACCAGAACCCCGCCTGTAAAAATTCTAAGATATGGATTTTTTATGTACTTCTTATATAAATGTTCTGCCCCATGTAAGGTTTTGCAGAATAAAACACTTAAAAGCGCACACAGCAATGCCAAAACGCCTACAAGTAATGCACCTTTCAACGAAAAAACCGGAATCTCATGAATTAAAAATGCTTCTGCATGACCTCCACACAGCTTTGCAACCTCAAATGCGGTCAATGCAGCAATCGAACATGGTACCAATGCCGAATAATGTACCACTCCGACGGTAACAACTTCAATCGCAAATACCGTTGCTGCCAGCGGTGTGCCGAACAATGCCGAAAATCCTGCTGCCATACCGCACATGAGCATGATCTTTGTATCGTTTTCATTTAAACGAAATGCTTTACCGATTGCCTGCGCAATGCTTCCTCCCAGCTGCAGTGCCGCTCCCTCACGTCCGGCAGAACCGCCGCCTAAATGCGTCAGCACTGTTGCGGCAAAGATCATGGGTGCCATACGGAAAGGAACTGTTTTTCCCTCCTGGACAGATTCCAACACAAGATTTGTGCCGCCGCCCTGTGTTTCAAAATGATAAATATAAACGATCACCAGACCGATCAGCGGCAAAAGATATAAAATCCATGGGTGCGCTGTTCTAAGTTCCGTCACAAAGGTAATGCTTCTGGCAAAATATGCTCCCACAACGCCAAGCACCACTCCGGTGATTCCCGCAAATACGATCCATTTCAGTAAAATCAGAACCCTTTCCATAGAAATTCTGATCGATTCTTTTGTATTTTTCATAATCCCTCTTATCCTCTTTTTCTATGTTATTTCTACTCTATTTTTAACGGTGTTTTTTGATAAAAACTGTTTCTAATTTAGCACATACAAATAGATTATTCAAGGGTTATGTACTCATGCACTCATTTCTTTGAAAACGCAAAAAGCGGGAACCTCAAAGGTTCCCGCCTCCATCTTATTCTGCTTCTTTTGCTCTTTCTGCAACTTCTTTGTCCTGTACATCTGACGGTGCCTGTTCATATCTTGCAAATTCATAAGAATAGGTTCCGCTTCCCTGTGTCATAGAGCGAAGATCTGTAGAATATCCGTAGATTTCCATTGTTGGGATATCTGCTTCTACTTCTGTTTTTCCGCCGCCGATCGGGTTCATACCAAGAACACGGCCTCGACGTTTGTTCAGATCGCCCATAACATCTCCGGTGTATTTATCCGGAACAACAACTTTCATGTTTACGATCGGCTCAAGAAGAACCGGTTTTGCCTCCATGAAGCCCTGTTTAAACGCCTGAATGGTTGCCATCTTGAATGCCATTTCAGAGGAATCTACCGGATGATAAGATCCATCATATAAAGT
>CAZOJX010000013.1:0-24585 GCA_964580255.1 uncultured Lachnoclostridium sp.
ACGTAGTTCGTTTCGAAGTAGGCGAAGGTATGGAAAAGAAAAACGAAGATTTCGCTGCAGAAGTTGCAAAACAGATGGGACAGTAATCAATCGTTTGATAAAACTGAAATTGAACAAATAATCTTAGATAAAGTTCCGGTTCGCCGGAACTTTATTGATTTTTAGCAGATATTTTGGGTGGAGTGAGAAAAATGAACCGTTTGGAAATTGAAGAATTACTGCAGGAACAGAAAAATTATTATCAGAGTGGTGCAACGATCCCTGTGAAATTTCGAATTACACAGTTGAAAAAGTTATATGAAACAATCAAACGTCACGAACAGGAAATTGAGAAAGCCCTGAAAGCAGATTTGGGAAAAAGTGCCTATGAGGGATTTATGTGTGAGATAGGTCTTGTGCTTTCTGAAATCACCTACATGATCCGGAAAACGAAAAAATTTGCAGCTCCTAAAAAAGTGCCTACGCCATTGGCACAATTTTCCTCTCAAAGTTTTATTCAGCCGGTGCCGTATGGGAATGTGCTGATCATGAGCCCATGGAATTATCCGTTTCTTTTGAGTATGGATCCTTTGGTAGATGCCATAGCGGCAGGAAATACTGCGATTGTAAAACCGAGTGCCTATTCCCCGGCAACCGGAAAGATTGTGGAAAAGCTGATCAAAGAATGCTTTCCAAGGGGATATGTGGCAGTTGTTAGCGGTGGCAGAGCAGAAAATGCCGCTCTTTTGGAGCAGAAGTTTGATCTGGTCTTTTTCACGGGCAGTCAGGCAGTGGGAAAAGAGGTTCTGCGCCATACTGCGGAGCATCTGACTCCGGCGGTTTTGGAACTTGGAGGAAAGAGTCCTTGTATTGTGGATGCCAGTGCGGATCTTAAACTGGCAGCAAAGAGGATTGTTTTCGGAAAGTATTTAAACTGCGGTCAGACCTGTGTAGCACCGGATTATGTGCTTTGCGAGGAAAAAATAAAGGCAGAGCTTGCAGAAGAAGTGAAAAAGCAGATTCTTTTACAGTACGGAGAGAAGCCGTTAGAAAATTCCGACTATGGAAAGATTATTAACGAGAAACATTTTAAAAGACTTTTAGGTCTGATCGATCCTGAAAAAGTCATTGCAGGCGGTGAAGCAGATCTTTCCTCCTGCCGGATTGCTCCAACAGTTTTAGATAATGTAACATATGAAGACGCAGTTATGAAGGAAGAAATTTTCGGTCCGATACTTCCAATCCTGACCTTCCGGGATTTTGATGAAATGATTGGAGAATTAAAGGAAAAGGATCGGCCTTTGGCGTTCTATCTCTTTTCTAATGATCGAAGGCATCAGGAACGGGTGACGAAAGAATTGTCCTACGGCGGAGGCTGTATCAATGATGTTGTCATTCACCTGGCAACCAGCGAAATGGGTTTTGGGGGTGTAGGAGCCAGCGGTATGGGATCCTATCATGGAAAAGCCGGTTTTGAAGCATTTTCCCATAGAAAATCCATTGTGGATAAGAAGACCTGGATCGATCTTCCTATGCGATATCAACCGTATGGAAATAAAATATATGAGAATCTGCTGCATTTGTTTTTAAAATAGAAGAAAAAGCTATACACTTTTGGTATTCTTCAAATAAGTCTTAATAGAGCAGCCAATATATTTTTTAAACACAAAGTTGAAATATTTATATTCGCCGATTCCGCATGCCCAGCCGATCTCGGACAAAGGCATGGAGCCTTCTCGCAGGATTTCCAATGCCTTCTGCATGCGGTAGCGGTTTAAATATTCAATAACAGTGGTGTTCAGTGCCCGCTGAAATTTTTGATTGATATACCGTTCGGAATAATGAAATTCCTCTGCCAGGTCGGAAAGAGAGATTTTTTTCTGATAATTTTCAGAAATATAGTTTAAAATCTGATTGACGAGGGGATCCTGGATTGCTTTTTCCTCATCAAGGAGCTGAATGCTTTCCAGTTCGCTGGTCTTTTCATTTAACTGCCGCAGGCGGTAAATGTTTTGAGATTCTAAAATGGCCTGTTCTAAGGCTTCCTTCATTTCTTTCATGTTCAGGGGTTTTAAGACATAGCTGGAGATACCCAGTCGGATCGCTTCCCTGGCATATTCAAAATCAGAGTATCCGGTCAGAATGATTGCAGCATAATCATGTTCGAATTTTGTTTCGGCAAGCATGGTAAGTCCGTCTTTGATCGGCATATCGATATCGGTAATGACGATGTCCGGCTTCAAGGATTCGATCAACCGGCGTCCGTCTTCCCCATTTTCTGCCTCACCAATGACATGACAATGAAATTCCTCCCAGGGAATCGAAAGAATGATTCCTTTTCTGATGATTTCTTCGTCTTCTACCAACAGTACGTTGTACATTAAATCTGACCTCCTGTAAATAATTTCATGGTTACTGTGAAGCTTTCTCCTTCTTCGCTTTCCAAACTGAGTCCGCTTTCATGACCATATTCTAAAATGATCCGTCGATTGATATTCTGGAGTCCGTTGTGAACCGTATTGATCTCCTCAGAGCATAAAAGAGTTCGCAGAGATTCCAGAAGCAGTCTTGGCTGTCCCGGCCCGTTATCCTCAATCTGTAAAATACAATACTGATCCTCCAGCCAGCCTTTAATGGAAACATAGATGGAAGCTTTTTTCTTGAATCCATATTTTAGACTGTTCTCGATAAGCGGCTGAATCAAAAGCTTTGGAATGATCACCCGGTCACATGCTGGATCAATATCAATATCATATTGAAAACGGCTGCCAAAGCGGGTTTTCTGAATAAAAAGATAGTCTTCAATATATTCCATATCTTCTTGCAGAGGAACCTTGTGCTTGGTGTTGTTGATGCTGTAGCGGAGAATGTGAGTAAAATGCTCGATCAGTGCGTCTGCTTTTTTGCCGTCCACAGCGATCAGATAACGGATATTTTCCAGTGTATTGTAAATAAAATGCGGATTAATCTGTGCTTGCAGATTCTGGATTTCCATGCGGTTGTTGATCTCCAGAAGATCAAGATTTTTCTGGTTCAGTTCATTGATATTCCGGATCATTTTGTTGATCTGTTCTGCGATTTCCTCCAGTTCATCTCCACTGTTGAGTTCAATGATGTGATCAGGGGATCCTTTACGGATAATACGGATTTCATTGACCAGAGCCTGAACCGAAGCGGTAGTTTTGGCTGCCATCATTTGCAGCAGTTGGAAAAAGAGGATTGCCCAGATAATACCGAGCCCTAAAATGATCAATGTTCCGATCAGCATGTGGATATAGTTGCTCGGCGAATAAATATAGGAATAAATATGGATATTCGGAGCTGTCAGTGACCGCACGCCGGTCAGATAACGGTTTCCGTTGATCCACTGGTAAGAGGAATCCTCCTCTGGACGATATTTGTACAGGTTATAGGAGGAAAGAAAGCTTGTGTTGGAGCAGTAGATCACATGGGAATTTCCGGCAGTAATGATGGTATCGTATTGATATTTCAAAAGATTTCTTCCCCAGCCGTCTTCTTTTAAATAAGCAGAAACAGTGCCTAAATATTCGGAATCATCATAGAGCGGCGTTACGATGACATATTGGGAGGTGTCTCCCGGAAAGTAATAAACGGTATCGTAAATGTCATGATAATATTTGGCGTTTTCCTGAGCAAGACGATTAAATTCGAGGCGGTGAAGATTTAATTCTTCGTCTGAAAAGCTGGAAAAACAGGGATTTCCGGAAACATCTGCCACCAGAAGCTGGATTCCCACCAAAGCGTCCAGGTTAAAACGGCTTAACTGATAGGATAGCTCGTCGTAATATGAGGCACGTTCCCGGATATTTTTCCGAAAAAGTGTCTGATTATCTTTATCTGTGAGAAATTCTTCCACATCATGATAGGTTTCTAAAAACATGGAAGATACATCTTCCAGATGCCGTTTCTTTTTCATATACTGATCGGCGCTTGTGATTGCAAAGATTCCGATGCAGAAAAACAGGCAGCCGATGAGAATACTTGTAATGATACGCTTAGTCGCAAGAACCTCCAAATGTTTTTGAAATTTGCTTTTTTTCGTCATATTGATCACCTCTGGTACTATTTTATAAAAATAACAGTTTTGTCCGGGATTTGCAATGTGCAAATCTGACAGTGGGAAAAGTGTTCGTTTTTTTTTCTTTTTGTTCCGAAAAAAGGATATGAAAAAAATTGGAATCAAAATAAAATAAACGTATCAAAAGTTCATGATTGAATAAAGGAGGATTTCATGATGAAAAAGAGAATGTTAGCAATGTTGCTCGCAGCTGTTATGGTATTGGGTGCAGTTGGCTGCGGACAGAGCGAAGAAGCAGCAGAACCTGCAGAAACGACAGAAGCAGGCGGCGAAGAAGCTTCAGAAGAAAAGACAGGTGGAGAACTGGTAATTTACTCTCCAAACTCAGAAGGTCTGATCAATGCAACAATTCCTTTGTTTGAAGAAAAATATGGAATTGATGTAGAAATCATTCAGGCAGGTACTGGTGAACTTGTAAAGAGAATCCAGTCTGAAAAAAATGATCCTTATGCAGACGTACTGTTTGGTGGATCCTGGTCTTTAATGTATGATAACGAAGATCTTTGGGAGCCGTATGTATCTCCAAACAATGAAAATGTAATCGACGCATACAAAAACGAATGCGGATTTATTACAAGTAACGTATTGGACGGCAGTGTATTGATCGTAAACAAAGATCTCATCGGCGATATCGAGATCAAAGGTTATGAAGACCTGTTAAATCCGGAATTAAAAGGCAAGATCGCAACAGCAGATCCTGCAAACTCATCTTCCGCATTTGCACATCTGACAAACATGCTGCTTGCAATGGGCGGATATGAAGACGATGCTGCATGGCAGTATGTAGAAGACCTGTTTGAAAATATTGATGGAAAAATCTGTGAAGGTTCTTCCGTTGTTTACAAAGGGGTTGCTGATGGCGAATATGTTGTAGGTCTTTCCTATGAAGATCCATGTGCACAGCTTGTAAAAGATGGTGCTCCTGTAGAAATCGTATATCCGGAAGAAGGTACTGTATTCCTTCCAGCATCTGCAACAATCATCAAAGGTGCAAAGAACATGGAAAATGCAAAACTTTTCATCGACTTTATCTTAAGTGAAGAAGTGCAGAACATTTGGGGAAGCACATTAACAAACCGTCCGGTTATGAAAGATGCACAGACAAGCGAATCTATGATCCCAATGTCTGAAATCAAAGTTATTGAAGAAGATATTCCGTATGTAAGCTCACACAAACAGGAAATCGTTGACAGATATACAGAAATCTTTACAGATCTTCAGAGCAGATAAATCATTTTGAATGTACAGCGTTGCCGGACAAAGTGCCGGTAACGCTGTAATAATTCTTGGAGGAAACATGAGTCGAATTTCAGTTAAAAATGTTGTAAAAAAATATGGGGATAATGTAGTTATTCCAAATCTGAGTGTTGAGATTGAAGAAGGAGAGCTGTTTACACTTTTAGGACCGTCCGGCTGTGGAAAAACAACCCTGCTTCGAATGATCGCCGGATTTAACTCTATTGAAGGCGGAGATATTTATTTTAATGAGGAAAGAATCAACGATAAGGATCCGAGCAAGAGAAACATCGGTATGGTTTTCCAGAACTATGCGATCTTCCCTCATCTGTCTGTAAAAGATAACGTTGCTTTCGGTCTGAAAAACAGAAAGATCGATAAAGCTGAGATTGAGAAAAAAACAGAGGAATATCTGAACCTGATGCAGATCAAACAGTATGCAGACCGTATGCCAAGCCAGCTTTCCGGCGGACAGCAGCAGCGTATTGCCCTTGCACGTGCACTGGTTATTACACCGGACGTTCTTCTGATGGACGAACCATTGTCTAACTTAGATGCCAAGCTTCGTCTGGAAATGCGTACCGTAATCCGTCATACTCAGAAAAATGTAGGAATTACGACAGTTTACGTTACCCATGATC
Source organism: uncultured Lachnoclostridium sp. (assembly GCA_964580255.1). GTDB lineage: Bacteria > Bacillota > Clostridia > Lachnospirales > Lachnospiraceae > HGM12587. The sequence continues at coordinate 5,956 of CAZOJX010000013.1, forward strand.
AGGAAGAAGCAATGGCGATCAGTGACAAGATCGCAGTTATGAAAGACGGCGTGATCCAGCATGTAGGAAAACCAAAGGATATTTATCAGAGACCAAAGAATGTGTTTGTTGCAACCTTTATCGGAAGAACCAATATCGTTCCAGCAAAGATCCAGAATGGAGTGCTGATGTTCGATGGCGGTTACCAGGAAGAAATCCATGCATTAAAGAAGGCAGAGGATCAGGAAGTACTTTGCTCAATCCGTCCGGAAGAATTTGTGATCTCAACCGAAGATGGACAGGGAATCCATGGTGTTGTAAAAGAATATACCTATTTAGGATTAAATACTCACTATGTCATTGAGCTTGATGACGGAAAAACAGTAGAAATCATTGAAGAATCTTCTCTGGATGAAAAGCTTGCGGAAGGCCAGAATGTCTTTTTAACGATTAAAAAGGAAAAGGTCAATGTATTTGACAAATCGGGAGAAACAAACCTGGTAAGAGGTGAGGCTTATGAAAAATAATAACAAGTTCCGTCTGGACGTCTGGGGATTTATCACACTTGCGGTCATTTTATTGTATGTCGTATTTATGATTTATCCAATGGCTTACCTGATCCGCCAGTCAGTTTATAATGTGGAGACAGGAAAGTTTACATTAGAATTTTTCCAGAAGTTTTTTTCAAAAAGCTACTATTTTGACACTTTGTTTAACAGTTTTAAGATTTCCATTGCAGCAACCCTGCTTGCATTGGTGTTCGGTACTCCGCTGGCATATTTCTTTGCAAGATATGAGATCAAGGGAAAATCCCTGTTAAGTATTCTTATCATCGTGGCATCAATGTCAGCTCCGTTTATCGGTGCTTATTCCTGGATCTTACTTTTAGGAAGAAGCGGTGTGATCACGACTTTCTTAAAACAGTTCGGGATCATCATTCCGGATATTTACGGATTTGGCGGTATCGTGCTGGTTATGACTTTACAGCTGTTCCCGTTGGTATTCCTCTATGTTAGAGGTGCATTGAAAAATATCGATAATTCCCTGATTGAAGCAGCAGGAAACCTGGGCTGTTCCGGCGTGAAATGCTTCTTTAAGGTTGTTATTCCGTTGATTATGCCGACGTTGCTTGCAGCAGCACTGCTGGTTTTCATGCGTGCGTTTGCTGATTTTGGTACTCCGATGCTTATTGGTGAAGGCTACCGGACATTCCCGGTTATCCTTTATACGGAATTTATCAACGAAGTAGGCGGTAACGACGGATTTGCAGCAGCAATCGCAGTGATTGCCATTGTCATTACGACCATTGTATTTCTTGTTCAGAAATATGTGTCCAATAAAAATGCATTTTCATTAAATGCCCTGCACCCGATGGAAGAAAAGAAACCGGAAGGCGCTACAAAATGGCTGGTACATCTGTTTTCTTATCTGCTGGTTGGAATTGCGATTCTCCCGCAGTGTTACGTAATTTACACTTCCTTCAAAAACACAGAAGGAAAGGTATTCGTTTCCGGATATTCTCTGCAAAGTTATATCACAGCTTTTGATAAGCTTGGAAAGAGTATCCAGAATACGATCATTATCCCGATGATCGCCCTGGTGATTATTGTTCTGCTGGCGATTTTAATCGCTTATCTGGTTGTACGAAGAAGAAATATGCTGACCAATGTTGTGGATATTTTATCTATGATCCCATACATTGTACCGGGAACTGTTTTAGGTATTGCTCTTTTGATCGGATTTAACAAACCGCCTCTTTTGATCAGCGGTACAATGTTGATCATGGTGGTTGCACTGGTGATTCGAAGACTTCCGTATACGATCCGTTCTTCTGTTGCGATTCTGCAGCAGATTCCGATGAGTATTGAGGAAGCGGCAATTTCCTTGGGAGCATCAAAAATGAAATCCTTCTTTAAGATCACTGTGCCGATGATGACTGCCGGAATCGTATCCGGAGCCATTTTAAGCTGGGTAACCATGATCAGTGAGCTCTCTACGGCAATCATTTTGTATACAGGAAAGACAAAGACCCTGACCATCGCAGTTTATACAGAAGTTATCCGAGGAAATTACGGAACAGCAGCAGCACTTTCTACAATCCTGACGGTCCTGACGGTTCTTTCTCTGCTCCTGTTTAATAAACTGAACGGAGGAAAAGATCTGAGCTTATAAGTGGAGTTTGCATCAGAGGAAAAGGAAAAATGTGAAACACTATTCCAATGGGCTGAAAAAGTGGTATGCTTCTAGGGAGAATATTTGTGCGAGATAGATTTTGATGAAGACGAGGTCGCACGTTTTTGCAGTGATTTCCATTATAATTGTCCTTACTATCGCAACAGTGATGAATACCGTGTGGTACGTCATCAGATGTCAGGAGGAAGATGACAGAGCATCTTGCTATATAAAAACAGAGTCGATTGAAAAATACATTCCGGTATTTTGGAAATTTACAAAAGAAGTCTACGGCGTTTAAGCTGTAGACTTCTTTTTCGATTGCGCTTGTCAGCACACGTGTTAGCGATTGGATTTTCGGGAAAGAGGACGAAAAATGGTTTTTCGTCCGATGAAACCGACAATGCGTACACAAATGATTCCGGCGAGTACACCGACGCTGTCAATGAGTACGTCCCGTTTGGAAGGTCCTCTGCCGGCTACCATGGACTGATGATATTCGTCACCGCAGGCAAAGGCTACACAGAAGCCTCCGGCAACCAGTATAAGTGGAATTCCGCGCAGACCGTATACATATAAAGGAAGGGAAACGGACACTGCCAGTAAGAAGTAAAGTCCCATATGAGCAAATTTTCTGATGAGAAAATGGATCAGTTCCGCATATTCCTGAATTTCATGTGCAGACAACGGGTGGTCAAAAATCCGGGAGGCAATCTCCACGACTTTAATACTGACCCGAAGACTCAGTCCTGCACTGGTGACACCATCTTGGGCAGAAAGTGTGTAAATCAGACACATCATGCCGATGGCAGGTAAAAATGAAAGGGGCTTGAGCATTGCCCTAAAAAATGTTTTCCACATAAAAACCTCTTGATAAGTACTTTTTTACAATGTAATAGTTATACATATAGCACTGCGGTTTTGAAAAGTAAAGGAAATTTATAAAAAAAGTGTAAAAGACTTGCCGAAAGAGCGTTTGTAATGTAAAATGGTAGGAGTTTAGAAAATTTTGGAGGAACAACCATGAACTTATTAGCAACAGAAGCAGCTGGCGGCTGGGGAATCATGATCGCTTATATCGTGATCTTTGGTGCATTTATGTACTTTGTAGCCATCAGACCACAGAAAAAAGAACAGAAAAGAGTAGCAGCGATGCTTGCAGATATGGCAGTAGGTGATGCAGTTGTAACAACCAGCGGTTTTTACGGAATCATCATTGACATTACTGACGAAGATGTGATCGTTGAATTCGGCAACAACAAAAACTGCCGTATTCCGATGAAAAAAGATGCAATCGCTGAAGTGGAAAAAGCAGAATAAGAATTTAAAAAGTGGAGTGCAGGAGAAAGACTGCATTCCATTTTTTATAAAAAAGATTGTTAAAAAATAAACGAAAAACTTTAAGGGGTTGCAATGTTAAAGTAAATGAGCTATATTAGATACAATATATTTTTTTCCTTTTTCTAGGAAAAAATTCGTGAGGAGATGGGAAGATGGAATGTAAGATTGCAGTCATTTCCGGAGACGGAATCGGACCGGAAATCGTAAGGGAAGCAAAGAAGGTACTGGATGTGGTGGCAGAAAAGTACGGTCATACATTCAACTATACAGAGGTACTGATGGGCGGTGCATCGATCGATGTCCATGGGATTCCTCTGACAGAGGAAGCAATCGAAACAGCAAAGAGCAGCGATGCGGTTTTGATGGGCTCCATCGGCGGAGATGCAAAAACCTCGCCATGGTATCAGCTGACACCGGACAAACGACCGGAAGCAGGACTTTTAAAGATCCGGAAGGAACTGAACCTGTTTGCGAATCTAAGACCGGCTTATCTCTATGAGGAACTTCGGGCTGCGTGTCCGCTGCGTGACGAGATCATCGGGAACGGCTTTGACATGATGATCATGAGAGAACTGACCGGCGGTCTTTACTTTGGAGAACGTAAAACAGAATCAGTCGACGGCGTGATGACAGCAGTGGATACCCTGACTTATAATGAAAATGAAATCCGAAGAATCGCCAAACGAGGCTTTGACATTGCAAGAAAGCGTAAGAAAAAGGTAACTTCTGTAGACAAAGCCAATGTTTTGGATTCTTCCAGATTATGGAGAAAGATTGTAGAAGAAGTTGCAGCGGATTATCCGGACGTAACACTGGAGCATATGCTGGTAGATAACTGTGCAATGCAGCTGGTAAAGGATCCGGCACAGTTTGATGTGATCTTAACGGAGAATATGTTTGGCGATATCTTATCGGATGAAGCCAGCATGGTGACAGGATCCATCGGAATGCTTTCTTCCGCAAGCTTAAATGATACAAAATTTGGTCTTTACGAGCCAAGCCATGGCTCAGCACCGGATATTGCAGGACAGGATAAGGCAAATCCAATCGCTACGATCCTTTCCGCAGCGATGATGCTTCGATTTACCTTTGATCTGGATCAGGAGGCAGATGCAGTGGAAAATGCAGTCCGTAAGGTGTTAAAGGACGGATTCAGAACCGGCGATATTTATTCCGCAGGCTGTGAACTGGTAGGAACTGCGAAGATGGGTGATCTGATCGCAGAGAGAATACAGTAAAAGGGGAGAAAAAACATGAGAAGTGATGCAGTGAAAAAGGGGATGCAGCAGGCACCTCACAGAAGTTTGTTTAATGCATTGGGATTGACAGAGGAAGAACTTTCCAAACCATTGGTTGGAATCGTCAGTTCTTATAATGAAATCGTACCGGGACATATGAACCTGGATAAGATCGTAGAAGCTGTAAAGCTGGGAGTTGCCATGGCAGGAGGAACACCGATCGTATTTCCGGCCATTGCAGTATGTGACGGAATTGCCATGGGACATACCGGAATGAAATATTCCCTGGTAACCAGAGACTTAATCGCCGATTCCACAGAATGTATGGCAATGGCTCATCAGTTTGATGCTCTGGTCATGGTGCCAAACTGTGACAAGAATGTGCCGGGACTTTTGATGGCAGCAGCCAGAGTCAATGTGCCGACAGTGTTTGTCAGCGGTGGACCAATGCTGGCAGGTCATGTCAGAGGAGAAAAACGATCTCTTTCCAGTATGTTTGAAGCGGTCGGCTCCTATGCAGCAGGCACGATGACAGAAGAAGATGTAAAAGAATTTGAATGTAATGTCTGCCCAACCTGCGGATCCTGCTCCGGAATGTACACTGCAAACAGTATGAACTGTCTGACAGAGGCACTTGGCATGGGGCTTCGCGGAAACGGAACCATTCCGGCAGTTTATTCCGAAAGAATCAAGCTTGCAAAACATGCCGGTATGAAGGTCATGGAGCTTCTGGAAAAAGATATCCGTCCTCGTGACATTATGACAGAAAAAGCGTTTATGAACGCATTAACTGTAGATATGGCACTTGGCTGCTCTACAAACAGTATGCTGCATCTTCCGGCAATTGCTCACGAAGCAGGTGTTACCCTGAATATGGAAATCGCCAACGAAGTCAGTGCAAAAACACCGAACCTTTGCCACCTTGCTCCGGCAGGTCCAACCTATATGGAAGACTTAAATGAAGCCGGCGGTGTTTACGCTGTGATGAACGAATTAAATAAAAAGAACTTATTATATACAGATATCATTACCGCAACCGGAAAGACCGTGGGAGAAAACATTGAAGGCTGTGTAAATAAGAATCCGGCAGTCATCAGACCTGTGGAAAACCCATACAGTGAGACCGGCGGTATTGCAGTCTTAAAGGGAAATCTCGCACCAGATACCGGAGTTGTCAAACGTTCTGCAGTTGTACCGGAAATGATGGTTCATGAAGGCCCTGCCAGAGTCTTTGATTGTGAGGAAGATGCCATCGATGCCATCAAAGGCGGAAAGATCGTAGCAGGTGATGTGGTTGTGATCCGTTACGAGGGACCAAAGGGCGGACCGGGCATGAGAGAAATGTTAAATCCGACCTCAGCGATCGCAGGTATGGGACTTGGATCAACGGTAGCACTTATTACAGACGGACGTTTCAGCGGTGCCAGCCGCGGGGCTTCCATCGGACACGTTTCACCGGAAGCAGCAGTCGGCGGACCGATCGCTCTGGTAGAAGAAGGAGACCTGATAAAGATTAACATTCCGGAAAATAAACTGGAGCTGGCTGTTTCTGAAGAAGAACTTGCAGCCCGTCGGGAAAAATGGCAGCCGAGAGAACCAAAGGTAACGACAGGATATCTCGCAAGATATGCAAAAATGGTGACCTCAGGAAATCGGGGAGCAATCTTAGAAAAATAAATACAAAGGTGGAATGCACATGTTATTAAAAGGCGCAGAAATCGTTATTGAATGTATGAAGGAACAGGGTGTGGATACCATTTTTGGTTATCCGGGCGGAACAATCCTGAATATTTATGATGAGTTATATAAACATAGTGATGAAATTAAGCATGTTCTGACCTCTCATGAGCAGGGGGCAGCCCATGCAGCAGACGGTTATGCAAGAGCCACCGGAAAAGTGGGTGTCTGCTTTGCAACCAGCGGACCGGGTGCGACCAATCTTGTTACCGGAATCGCAACCGCTTACATGGATTCGATCCCGGTGATCGCAATCACCTGTAATGTGGCAAGATCGCTGCTTGGAAAGGATTCTTTCCAGGAAATCGATATTGCAGGCGTGACTATGCCGATCACAAAACATAATTTTATTGTCAAAGATGTAAATGTGCTGGCGGACACGATCCGCAGAGCCTTTAAGATCGCACAGACCGGAAGACCGGGACCTGTACTGATCGATATTACGAAAGATGCCACAGCAAACAGCTGTGAATATGAACCGGTCACACCGGAACCAATCCACAGGATTACGGAAACCATTAAAGAGGAAGATCTGGAAAATGCAGCAAAGATCATTAATAAAGCAAAACGCCCGTTCTTCCTGGTCGGCGGCGGTGCAGTGATCTCAGAAGCGTCCGAAGAACTGACAGCATTTGCTCATAAACTGAACGCACCGGTGGCTGATACCCTGATGGGAAAAGGTGCTTTCCCGGGAACAGATCCTCTTTATACAGGAATGATTGGTATGCATGGCACAAAAATTGCAAATTTCGGAATCCATCAGGCTGATGTGGTTGTAGTGATCGGTGCCAGATTCAGTGATCGTGTGGTAGGTGATGCGAAGAAATTTATTCCGAAAGCAAAGATCGTTCAGATCGATGTAGATGCGGCGGAGATCAATAAAAACATTATGATCGACCAGAAAATCCTGGGTGATGCAAAAGAAGTATTAAAAAGACTTCTTCCGCTCATTGAAGAACGGGAAAAAGATGGATGGAATGAAGATATCCGTAAACTGCAGGAAAAATATCCGCTGGTTTACGAAGAAAACGGCCTGACCGGACCGTATGTGATCGAAGAAATCTATCGTGCAACAAAGGGAGAAGCTATCATTTCAACTGATGTAGGACAGCATCAGATGTGGGCGGCACAGTATTATAAATATACAAGTCCTCATACACTTTTGACTTCCGGAGGTCTGGGAACCATGGGTTACGGCCTGGGTGCATGTATCGGTGCAAAGGTTGCCCGTCCGGAAAAAACAGTGATCAACATTGGCGGAGACGGCTGTTTCCGTATGAATCTTCAGGAACTTGCCACAGCTTCCCGCTATAACATTCCGATCATTCAGGTAGTGATCAACAATCATGTGCTTGGAATGGTTCGCCAGTGGCAGACCCTGTTTTACGGAAAACGTTATTCTCAGACAGTGTTAGATGATAAAGTTGATTTTATCAAGGTAGCAGAAGGTCTGGGCTGTATGGGAATCCGTGTGACAAAGAAAGAAGAAATGGCTCCGGCGTTGGAGCATGCCATGGCAGCAGGAGGCCCGGTGGTGATCGAATGCGTGATCGACAGTGATGATAAGGTATTTCCGATGGTACCGGCAGGTGCGCCGATCATAGAAGCCTTCGATGCGGAAGATTTGAAAAATCAGGAAGATTAAAAGGATTCCGGATCAAATATAGAGGAGATGTGAAAAAATGAAACGAGTGTACAATTTTAGCGCAGGTCCGGCAGTTTTACCGGAAGAAGTCTTAAAGGAAGTAGCAGCAGAAATGCTGGATTGCAACGGAACAGGAATGTCTGTGCTGGAAATGAGTCACAGAAGCCCGGCTTTTCAGGCAATCATTGATGAAGCGGAAAAGGATTTAAGAGAATTGATGAATATTCCGGAAAATTATAAGGTGCTGTTCTTGCAGGGCGGTGCTTCCTTGCAGTTTGCCATGATTCCGATGAATCTGATGAAAAACAGGGTTGCGGACTTCATTGTAACCGGTCAGTGGGCAAAAAAAGCCTACGAAGAAGCAAAAAAATACGGAAAAGCAAATAAGATCGCTTCTTCAGAAGACGAGACATTTTCCTATATTCCGGATTGCTCTGATCTTCCGATCAGTGAAGATGCTGATTATGTGTACATTTGTGAGAATAACACGATCTACGGAACAAAATTTAAGACACTGCCGAATACCAAAGGAAAGCTTTTGGTTGCGGACGTTTCCTCCTGCTTTTTGTCAGAGCCGGTGGATGTGTCCAAATATGGCATTATTTATGGCGGGGTACAGAAAAATGTAGGTCCTGCCGGAATGGTGATCGCCATTGTGAGAGAAGATCTGATCACAGACGATGTTCTGGAAGGAACACCGACCATGATGAAATATAAAACCCATGCAGACAATGGCTCTATGTACAATACGCCGAACTGCTTTAACATTTATGTTTGCGGAAAAGTGTTCAAATGGCTGAAAAACATGGGCGGTCTGGAAGTGATGCAGCAGAAAAATGAGGAAAAAGCAAAGATCCTTTATGACTTTTTAGATGAAAGTAAGCTCTTTAAAGGAACTGTGCGGAAGGAAGACCGTTCTCTGATGAATGTTCCTTTTGTGACAGGTAACAAGGAGATGGATGCAAAATTTGTCAAAGAAGCAAAAGCGGCAGGATTTGAAAATCTGAAAGGTCACAGAAGTGTCGGAGGCATGCGGGCAAGCATTTACAATGCAATGCCTCTGGAAGGCGTGAAGGCACTTGTGGAATTTATGAAGAAATTTGAGGAGGAGAATGCGTAAATGTACCGCTATCATTGTCTGAACGCAATTTCTAATGTGGGATTGGAAATTTTTGATGAAAAATATGAGAAAACAGAACAGCTGACAGATGCAGATGCTGTGCTTGTGAGAAGTGCAGCCATGCATGATCTGGAACTGGGTGATCAGCTGAAAGTGATCGCAAGAGCCGGAGCCGGAGTAAACAATATTCCGCTGAGTAAATGTGCGGATCATGGAATCGTGGTCTTTAATACACCGGGAGCTAATGCCAATGCGGTAAAAGAGCTGGTGATCGCAGGCATGTTTTTGGCTTCCAGAGATATCATCGGCGGTGCGAACTGGGTGCAGTCTGAAAGAATGAATGAAGATATTGCGAAGCTGACGGAAAAAGAAAAGAAACGCTTTGCAGGAAAAGAGCTTTACGGAAAGAAACTGGGCGTCATCGGCCTGGGTGCCATCGGTGTTCAGGTGGCCAATGCAGCGATTCATCTGGGAATGGACGTTTACGGCTATGATCCTTACATTTCAGTAAAGGCAGCCTGGAGTCTGTCAAAACACATCAACCATATTAAAAATGTAGAAGATATTTACAAACAGTGCGACTTTATCACGATCCATGTGCCTTTAATGGACAGCACAAAGCAGATGATCGACAAAAAAGCAATTGCACAGATGAAAGACGGCGTTGTGGTGCTGAACTTTGCCAGAGATCTCCTGGTAGAGGAAAAGGATATGATTGAGGCACTGGCTGATGGAAAAGTGAAGCATTATGTGAGTGATTTCCCGAACACCACCATTGCGGGAGTGAAAAATGCCATTGTGACACCGCATCTTGGAGCATCAACGGAAGAAGCGGAAGATAACTGTGCAGCGATGGCAGCCAATGAGGTCAGAAACTTCCTGGAAAACGGAAACATTGTAAATTCTGTGAACTATCCGAACTGTGATATGGGTCCGGCCGGAGAATTTCCAAGAATTTCTATCTGCCATAAAAACATCAAAAACATGCTGAATCAGTTCATGGATATTATGACAGAGGAAGACATCAACATTGAACATATGACCAATGCCAGCAAGGGGGATTATGCTTACACCATGTTTGATATGTCAAAGGTTCCGAGTGAAGATGCTGTTGAGCGTTTAAAGAACATTGGGGGCGTTTTGAGAGTCAGAATGATCGAAAAAACCCTTTAAAAAAGATTTATTAGATATAATTATAAATAACACACCTCAAAAGTGATAAATGGGCTTGAGAGGTGTGTTTTTTTATGCTAAACTGTTCCTCGTTGTCTATTCAATCAAATTAAAAAGGAGAAACTCTATGAATAAATCATCAAAACAGATTTTATGGTATAATCTGGCATTTATGGCATTTTCTACAGTCTGGGGCTTTGGAAATGTATTAAATGGCTTTGTATACTTTAACGGTATTCAGGTAATCTTCAGCTGGATCTTAATGTTTTGTCTTTACTTCGTGCCATACGCATTGATGGTAGGAGAACTGGGCTCTGCATTTAAAAACTCCGGCGGCGGTGTAAGTTCCTGGATCCATCAGACAATGGGCAAAAAGCTGGCATATTACGCAGGCTGGACTTACTGGGCATGCCACATCACTTACATTGCAAGTAAGGGAAGCGGCGGATTAAAAGCGTTAAGCTGGGCAATTTTCCGTAATGCGGAAACCTACGATTCCCTGCCGACACTCTGGATTCAGCTGGCAACACTGGCAGTCTTTTTGTTCTTTGCATGGGTTGCAAGCCGCGGACTGAATCCGCTGAAAAAGCTGGCAACTTTGGCAGGAACCAGTATGTTCGTGATGTCGATTCTGTATATCCTCATGATGTTTGCTGCACCGGTGATCAATCCGGACGGCGGATATGTGAGCATGCAGTTTACGAAAGAATCTTTGATTCCAAACTTTAACATTGGATATTTCACTTCTTTGTCAATCCTGGTATTTGCGGTTGGCGGCTGTGAAAAAATTTCTCCGTATGTTAATAAAGTGAAAGATCCTGCAAAGGGCTTCCCGAAAGGGATGATCGCACTTGCAGCAATGGTTGTTGTATGCGCAATGCTGGGTACGGTTGCTATGGGTATGATGTTTGATCCGGCAGTGATCAATGAAAGCAGTCAGTCTTTCAGTTCCTATGTATCCAATGGTGCTTACTGGGCATTCCAGAAACTGGGTCATTACTACGGTGTGGGAGATTTCCTGCTGGTCGTTTATGCATTGTGCAACGTAATCGGACAGTTCTCTACACTGGTACTGAGCATCGACGCACCGCTTCGTATGCTGCTTGACAATGAAGATTCCCATGAATTTGTTCCGAGTGCATTGCTGAAAAAGAACAAACATGGCGCATATGTGAACGGAATCAAAATGGTCGTTGTACTTTCCGGTGCCATCATTTTGATCCAGTCTCTTGTTCCGGGGGCAGCATCGGTATTACAGCAGCTGACAAAATTAAACTCTGTATGTATGCCGCTTCGTTACCTCTGGGTATTCGTTGCATACATTGCACTTCGTAAGAACATGGACAAGCATCCGGCAGAATATCGTTTCGTGAAAAACCAGTTTGTTGCAAAATTCTTCGGCTGGTGGTGCTTTGGTGTAACAGCAGTTTGCTGTATTCTGGGTATGTACTCTGAGGACCTCTTTACGATGGTCTTAAATATCATCACTCCGATCGCATTAACAGCTCTCGGACTGATCATGCCATACCTTGCAAAACGTGAAAGAGCAAAAAAAGCATAAAATAATAAAAGAAAAGGGCGTCCGCAGACGCCCTTTTTGAGTTCTTAAAGCTGACGAAGTCCGGAAATATCCGAATCGATCACAAGAGAGTAGTTGGTATAGTAAACGACAAAGCCCGGCTTTCCACCTTTTGGCTTTTTGATCTGTTTTTTCTGGACATAGTCGATTTCTACTTTTTCATTGCCTCTGTTTTGAGAGTAATAAGCTGCCAAACGGCCGGCTTCCTCAAAAACTGCATCAGGAAGCTCCTCGGCACCTTCTGCTTTTACGATCACATGGGAGCCCGGAACTCCTTTTGCGTGAAACCACCAGTCATTGCCGGAGGCGAATTTGAAGGTTAGTTCCTCGTTCTGGAAGTTGTTTTTTCCTACATAAATGTGATAGCCGTCAGAGGAAAGATAATGGAACGGCTTGGAAGTGATCTTCGGTTTTTTGCTTCCCGGGTGCCGCTTTTTAATGTAACCGTATTCCATCAGTTCTTCCTTGATCTCAACCAGGTCTTCTTCTGACAATGCAATGTCCAAAGAGGTACTGATACTCTGGAGATGTTCGATTTCCTCACCGGTTTCTTTTAAAAGCTCTGTTACCGCTTCAAAAGTACGTTTGAGCTTACTGTATTTGTCGAAATATTTTTTTGCATTTTCCAAAGCAGTCAGCTGCGGATCCAGGGGGATCGTAAGCTCTTCGTTGGTATAGTAATTTAAGACGGTGATCGCCTGATCTCCCGGAGCGGCACTGTAGCCGTAGGTGGTCAGCAGCTCGCCGTAGATACGATAGGTATCCCGAAGTTCTGTATCCTGAAGCTGCTTTGCCTGCAGATCGTATTTCTTTCGGCTGCGTTCCAGAGCATTTTGGACGATCTTGCGAAGATCTACCGAACGCTGACGGATCCGGGTAACGAGATTTCGCTCTGCGTAATAGGTTTCCAGTACCTTGGAAATGCTTTCGTAGGAAACGGTTTCCATTTCCCTGTACATGGTCAGAGGCAGGGCGGCATATTCCAAAGGTGCGCTGCCCTGATAAATGATCCGAGGTGCAAAATTCCCCTGTTTTACATCTTCGATATAATATGAAAAGGTTTTGTAAAGATGCAGAAGCTCGATCTCGGAAAGTGCGTTTCCGGACATTTCTGCATTTAAACCGCTGCGAAAGACCACTTCATTGGCGGCCACAGGGCTGATGCCGGTATAGGAAGTGTAGATCGCTTTGGCAAGCTTTGTGGACTTTCCTCCCACTAACTGGGTAAAGCCTTCCAAATCTGTGGTTAAGGGGTCTGCCTTTTCCTGAGTAACCGGGATAAAGTAGGTGCGTCCCGGCAGAACCTCACGAACAGAGCTCATCTGCAGGGAAACGTGCTTGATGCTGTCAATGATCCGGTCGTTTTCGTCACAGAAGATAATGTTGCTGTGTTTTCCCATGATCTCCACGATCAGCGTTTTATGACGAAGATCTCCCAGTTCGTCCAAATGCTCTACTTCGAAACGAATGATGCGCTCCAGTCCCGGCTGGGAGATTCCGGTAATCTTTCCGTTCTCGATATGTTTTCGAAGAAGCATACAGAAATTCGGTGCGGTCATGGGACTTGGTTTGCTGTTTTCCGTCAGGTAGATCAGAGGCAGAGAAGCGCTGGCGCTGATCAGCAGGCGGTAGCTGCCTGTAGGTGCTTTGATCGTCAGGAGCAGCTCGTCGCTTTCCGGCTGCGCAATTTTGCGGATTCGTCCGCCGCAGAGTGTTTCATTTAATTCTTTTGTAATATTTGCAATGGTAATCCCATCAAAAGCCATAAAAAATCCTCCTGTGCATGTTCGCACTACTTCGTATTATACTTGACGATGATTTCTAAATCAACTATAATAAAACAGTATGCAATATTGGAATATTATGCAAAAGAGAGAAAAAATATGGTAAAGAGCATGACAGGCTTCGGAAGATGTGAAATCTCCGAAGGAACCAGAAAAATGACGGTTGAGATGAAATCTGTAAACCACAGATATCTTGACGTAAACATGAAGATGCCAAAGAAACTGAACTTCTTTGATGCGTCTATCAGAAATTTATTAAAATCTTATATTCAGAGAGGAAAGGTAGATCTTTTTATTACATTTGAAGATACTGCAGAAACAAATTTTTCTCTGAAGTATAACCGGGAACTTGCGGGAGAATATCTGAAATATCTTCAGCAGATGTCGGAACAGTTCGGATTGGAAAATGATATCCGTGTTTCCACACTGTCTAGATATCCGGAAGTTTTTTCCATGGAAGAAGTACAGGTGGATGAAGAAGAACTGTGGAATCTTCTGGAAAAAGCACTGAAGGGTGCCTGCGAGCAGTTTGTAGAAACCAGGATCAAGGAAGGCGAGCATTTAAAGAAGGATCTTTTTGCAAAACTGGACGAAATGCTTGAAAATGTGGAATTTATTTCCGTGCGTTCTCCTCAGATCATTGGTGAATACCGCAAAAAACTGGAAGATAAGGTAAAAGAGCTTCTGGAAGATGCCCATATTGAGGAAAGCAGACTGGCAACAGAGATCACGATCTTTGCAGATAAGATTTGCGTAGACGAGGAGATCGTACGCTTAAGAAGCCATATTGAACATACAAGAGCTACGCTGGAGGAAGGCGGCGCTGTGGGACGAAAACTGGACTTTATTGCTCAGGAAATGAACCGGGAAGCCAATACGATCCTTTCCAAAGCAAACGATCTTGAAGTTTCCAATCGAGCAATCGATCTGAAAACAGAGATTGAAAAGGTTCGAGAACAGATTCAGAATATTGAATAAAAAAGGGAGTTAGTGATATGAAGAAACAAGGAACCCTGGTTGTTGTTTCCGGATTTGCGGGAACCGGTAAGGGAACGGTCATGAAGGAGCTGCTTGCCCGATATGATTCCTATGCGCTTTCTATTTCCGCTACGACCAGAAATCCGAGACCGGGAGAGGCTGACGGGAGAGAATATTTCTTCAAAACAAAAGAAGAATTTGAGCAGATGATCGCACAGGACGCATTTGTGGAGTATGCCTGCTATGTGGGAAACTACTACGGGACTCCGAAAAAATATGTGGAGGATCAGCTGGCAGACGGCAAAGACGTGATTCTGGAAATTGAGATCCAGGGAGCACTGAAAGTAAAAAAACAGTTCCCGGACGCATTGCTTTTGTTTATTGCACCTCCAAGTGCAGATGTGCTGAAGGACCGACTGGTCGGCAGAGGCACGGAAACAGAAGATGTCATTGCCAAAAGACTGGCAAGAGCTGTGGAAGAATCCGAAGGAATCGAAAACTATGACTATCTGGTGGTAAATGATAATCTGGAAGAATGTGTGGAAAACGTCCATCATATGATCCAGAGTGCCGGCTGGAAAATGTCCAGGAGAGAATCCGATGTGGAAAGATTAAGAAAAGAAATCAGTAAATTTTCGAAAGGAGAATAAAGAATGTTACATCCATCTTATTCAGATTTAATGAACGTAGTAAACAAAGAAGTAGAAGAAGGGGAAACACCTGTTGTAAACAGCAGATATTCTATCGTTATGGCAACCAGCAAACGTGCACGTCAGATCGTATCCGGTGCAGAACCGCAGGTAAATCCAAACGGTAAGAAAGCACTTTCCATTGCCATCGAAGAACTGGCAAACGAAAAGATCCACATTCTTGCAGAGTGCGAAGAAACGGAAGAAAACGAAGAAGTTTAAACTTTTTAGGAGGGTTTTTACGGAAATCCTCATAACGGACATGAAACCACAGAAACACAGGCTTTGGGATTGTGTGGATTTGTGTTGTTTTCAAGAAAAGTATGGAAAATTGCATAAAATAAGTATTGGAAAGCCCGAAAAACCTTGATTTTTCGGGCTTTTTGAAAAAATAGGAAAAATATTGGAAAAGCATTGATTTTTACATGAAAAGGTGATAAAATGTTGACAAAACAGAAATAAAACCACACAAACACACATTAAGGAGGATTTTTAGCATGGCTAACGAATACGAAATTAAAAAACAAATTTGTGACATAGGTAAACGTATCTATGACAGAGGAATGGTTGCTGCAAATGATGGTAACATTTCTGTAAAACTTAATGATAACGAATTCCTTTGCACACCAACAGGCGTTTCTAAAGGTTTCATGACACCGGAATACATCTGTAAAGTAGATAAAGATGGTAACACCATTCAGGCAAACGGAAACTTCAGACCATCATCTGAAATCAAAATGCATATGAGAGTTTACAAATGCAGACCAGACGTTGGATCAGTTGTTCACGCTCATCCATCTTATGCAACATCTTTCGCAATCGCTGGTATCCCATTAACACAGCCGATCATGCCGGAAGCAGTTATCGCTCTTGGATGCGTACCAATCGCTCCTTACGGAACACCTTCTACAATGGAAATTCCAGATGCAGTAGAAAAATTCCTTCCATACTACGATGCAGTTTTACTTGAAAGCCATGGTGCTTTAACATGGTCTACAGACCTTTTAGCTGCATACCACAAAATGGAATCTGTAGAATTCTACGCAGAATTATTATACAAAGCTCGTCAGCTTGGCGGACCAAAAGAATTCGATAAAGCAACAATCGAAAAATTATATGAAATCAGAAGACAGATGGGTCTTCCGGGAAAACATCCTGCAAACCTCTGTGCTGAAATCAACAAAAACAACCCAGAAGGATGTAAAGGATGTCATTCCTGCAAATCTTCTGCTGGAAGCTGCAAGAGCGAAGATAAAAATATCGAAGCAATCGTTGCAGAAGTAACAAAGAGAGTATTATCTCAGATGTAATCGGATTCTGAGAATACAGGAGGATTTTAATCGTGGCTATTAACGAACAGGAAATTCAGAATATCGTCAGAAGTGTTTTGCAGGGAATGAATGCAGCACCAAAGGCGGAAGCTGCACCTGCGACAGGTTTGCTGGCATCTTACAAAGATAAGAAAATGCTCGGCGTTTTCGATGATATCGAAGATGCGATCGCTGCAGCTAAGAAAGCTCAGAAAGAAATCCAGCCGATGCCTCTTGAATTTAGAGAAAAGATCATTGCAAACATCCGTAAAAAAACACTGGAAAATGCAAAACTCTTTGCAGAACTCGGTGTAGAAGAAACAGGAATGGGCAATGTCGGTCATAAAATTTTGAAACATCAGCTGGTAGCTGAAAAGACACCTGGTACAGAAGATTTAAGTACAACAGCATGGTCTGGTGACAGAGGTCTTACTTTAGTAGAACAGGGACCATTTGGTGTGATCGGTGCGGTTTGTCCGTCTACCAATCCATCAGAAACAGTCATCTGTAACTCCATGGGTATGATTGCAGCAGGAAATACCGTTGTATTTGCTCCGCATCCATCAGCAAAAACAGTTTCCAACCTTGCAATCGATATGATCAACCGTGCAAGCGTGGAAGTTGGCGGTCCTGAAAATATTGCAGTTGCAGTAAAAGAACCGACCATGGACGTAAGCAAGACAATCTTCTCCCACAAGGACATTTCCTTACTGGTTGCAACCGGAGGTCCTGGAGTTGTTACTACAGTTCTTTCTTCCGGAAAGAGAGCAATGGGAGCCGGCGCAGGCAACCCGCCAGTATTAGTTGATGAAACAGCAAATATTCCAAAGGCAGCAGAAGACATTGTCAATGGCTGTACTTTTGATAACAACCTTCCATGTATCGCAGAAAAAGAAGTCGTAGCAGTAGATATGATCGCTGATGAACTGATCTATTATATGGAACAGAACGGCTGCTATCGTGCGAGCAAAGAAGAAGTAGACAAGCTGGTTCAGACAGTTCTGATCGAAAAGAACGGAAAATATACATTGAACAGAAAATGCGTAGGAAGAAGCGCAAAGGTTCTGTTAGGAATGATCGGAGTAACTGTAGGAGATGACATCAGATGTATCATCTTTGAAGGTGAAAAAGAACATCCGCTGATCTGGGAAGAATTAATGATGCCGATCCTTGGTATCGTTAGAGTTAAAGATGTTGATGAAGGCATCGAGACTGCATTAGTCCTGGAACACGGAAACAGACATTCCGCACATATGCATTCAACAAATATTCAGAATCTTACAAAATACGGTAAGACACTGGATACAGCAATCTTCGTAAAGAATGGCCCATCCTATGCAGCATTAGGATTCGGCGGCGAAGGATATCCAACCTTCACCATCTGCAGCCGTACAGGCGAAGGACTCACTTCTGCAAAATCCTTTACAAAGAGCAGAAGATGCGTTATGGTTGATGCTTTGTGTATCAGATAGGAAAAGGGGTAATCGACATGGCAGATTTAAATATTGAACAGATCGTTGCTCAGGTTCTTGCTGAAATGAAAGGCCAGGAAGCAAACGCTTCTGCAGCTGCTCCGGCAGCAGCTCCTGCAAAAGCAGCAGGCGGCGCAGTTCCAGCAACTTCAAGAGTTGCGATGCTGACAGCATTGGAAAATTATGAAATTAAAGAATATCCAATCCCGACTATCGGTGATGATGATATCCTTGTAAAAGTTGAAGGATGTGGTATCTGTGGTACAGATGCTCACGAATTCAAGAGAGATCCATTTGGTCTCATTCCATTAGTACTTGGACATGAAGGTACTGGTGAAATCGTAAAGATGGGTAAAAATGTTAAGAAAGACAGCGCAGGCAAACCACTCGCTATCGGCGATAAAGTTGTTACC
>CAZOJX010000014.1:0-24281 GCA_964580255.1 uncultured Lachnoclostridium sp.
AAGTCTACAAGAAAAAATCCCCAGAAGATTAAAAATTGCTAAACTTTACTCCTCCACAGTCAATCTCTGCTTTTACTCTGCCATATGACTGATATACGGTAAATTTTCTTTCACTTCAAATCCATAAAACCGGGCCGCATTGAGTCCCAGGAATTTTTCCTTTTCCTCTGCTGTCAGCCGCTCGGACTTAATCACAAAATCCTGTGACATGCGATAGGTGATCGCTGTCATCGTCCGAGGATAATCACTTCCCCACATCAGCTTATCCATACCGCAGATTTTTTTTGCCTCTAAAATCGCTTCAATGGCTGACGGATACGGATAAAACTCCGAATTGAACAGCCAGGTGATCCCACCGCTTTCGATATAGACATTTTCATTGCAGGCAAGCTCGATCTGCTTTTGCCAGCCCTCCGTCGTCACCATGCCAAAATGTCCAATGGCAATGCGAAGCTTCGGACACTCCCTGATCAGCTGTTTCATTGCCGGCACCTGTGCATCACCGTCTGCCAGATCAATGGCCACAAACATACCCTTTTCTTCTGCCTGATGGAACAAAAAGCTTAGTTCCTCCAGCTTCACCTTTGTCAGTCTGCCACCGCAGATCTTGATCCCGTCAAAGCCGTCCATCCGGTAATGATCATTTTCCTCATACAGACTGCAGATCTTCAGCCGCTCCGGATATTTTTCCCTGCAGCGCAGAAGATATTCATCCTGGTTTCCATCAATATATTCCTGTACAGCCACCGCTGCATTCACCTGGGCAAAATCCATATTTGCGATCAGCCGCTCTGCGGAATTGACACCGTCGGTCATGTAAGCCGGCATCATCTGTCGAACGGTTCCGCCGAAATCACTTTTTCCGCCGCCGATATCATATACCGGCTTTCCGTTTACCATGCCATGCTGTTTTTCCCAAAGGTGCAGATGTGCATCTACGATCATATTCTTCCCCCCTGCTTTATTTATTCTCCGGAAATCTCGATCAGTACTTTCTTCAAGGATCCATCATTATGTACCAGGGCATCAAAGGCCTGATCTGCCTGATCCATCGGATAAACTGCACTGACCATCTTCATCACATCTACTTTTCCTGCTGCAACCTGCTGGATCAATGCTTTAAAGTCCTTTGTATAGGAATTTCGGCTTCCGAAAACATTCAGTTCTTTCTTTAAAAGAACAGAATGTAAAAATGTGGTATCTTTTTTGCCGTTTCCGATCAAAATGATATTTCCCGCAAAAGCAGCCGCATCAATACAGTTTAAAAATGTCTGGGAAAGTCCACAGGCCTCCACACATACATCAAAGCCATTTCCTCCGGTAATCTCCTCTACCGCTTCCATCAGATCTCTTTTGGCTACATTGATCACGCCATCTGCGCCGTATTCCAGTGCCGCATCAAGCCGTCCCTGCATACGGTCAGATACATAAACCTGTGCCCCGCGCAGCTTTGCACTGATCACTGCAAACAGTCCGATCGGACCTGCACCCACTACAAGCACCTTGTCTGTCGGTTCGATCTTCGCTCTGGACAATGCATGCCAGCTGATAGAGAACGGCTCGATCAATGCCAGTGTTTTTGCATCAAGTCCCATTCCCGGAATGATCCTTTCTACCGGCATTGCCACATACTCGCAGAAGCTTCCGTCTCTCTGTACGCCCATGGTCTGGTTATCCGTACAGCAGTTTACAAAACCTCTCTGGCAGGAATAGCAATGACCGCAGTTAAAGTAAGGATTTGCCGTCACGATATCTCCCGGCTTCAATCCAAGAGCATTTTCCGGCACAGTCACGATCTCTGCTGAAAATTCATGACCCGGAATTCTCGGATAGGTGGTAAATGGCTGATTTCCCGTATAGCTCGCCACATCTGCACCGCAAATGCCGCAATATTTGATCTTTAATAACGCTTCACCTTCTTTTACTTCCGGCATCGGTGTCTCTGTCACCTTAATTTCTCCCGGCTGGTTGATCAACACTGTTTTCATAAGCTTCAATCCTTCTTTCTCTATCTTTCAAAATCAATATAATCCCGATTCCACACAACGGCAGTCTTCATCGGTGCCCCTTTACAGAAGATTTTATTTTCATAAGCTCCCATTGGATCCTTCGTAAATTCATCCTTATCGATCAGTTCCACGATCTCATCATATCTGCTCCGTCCTAAGATTTCGATGGCCTTTTCCATATGGGCCTGACGGAAATTGATGGAAGAAATGATCAAATGATTCTTAAAGCCAAATGGCATTGAATCAAAGGAAACGACCGGTCCTAAAGAAAAACTGTTATAAACACCGTTGCATCCCAAAACACCATAGCGGAATGCGATACGGCTTTCCACTTCAGTTCCGCTGGTACCGATAAACAGCGTTGCAGTACCGCCCAGTTCTTCCCTGATTGCATCTGCCAGTTCTTCGTCCGTATCATATTTACTCTGTACATAGTCCGCTTTTGCCTGTTCCAGGGCAAAAGAGATCTTCGGACTGTCCTTTTCGCTTCGTGCCACAAATACGATCTTCGCATTCGGATATTTCTGACGGATCAGATCCCCGATAAACATACCTGTGGTGCCAAGTCCAAAAATTACCGTACGATCAAACACATGCTCCTTCGCAAGCTTTCTTGCCTCTTCTTCGGAACAATGATTTTTTGCCATTTCTACGCGGAAATTGTGGGCACTTCCCATATCCTCCATGCGTTCCAGCTGAAATACCATACAGCCGTATGGATCCGGAAATACCATTTTTTTCGCAAAGGACAAAGCCAGCTTTCCGTCTTTGACATATTCCTCCGGAATCGGCAGGAGCATATCCGGGTTATAATAATTATGATCTGAAAAAAGTCCGTCTGCTCCGTCACAGCCATATTCAAAATAACTTTCTTCTTCCGTATATCTCGTCGGATCATAAGCATTTCCGCCCCGGATCAGAACAATGGCAAAACGGTTCTGGGACGGTACCCAGACAACACCTTCATGTCCATTGATCAGCCGTTTTTGTCCTTCCGGAAATTTCTTATCCAGAAGCCCTTCTTTTCCCATACGCATCAGTTCATGATCTGTACCGCAAAATCCTACGATCACACTCTCAGCCAGAATTCCTTCTTTTTCTTCTTCACCGCGAAGTCTCCTTCTTGGCGGATTGATCAGATTGATATCGCCATATACCAGCGGATTTTCCTGATCATTCTGAAAATACGTTCCTTTTACTACCATCATAAAACCCCTTTCTATTTAAAAATGTCCCTTCGTTGTTTCCCTTTCCACCAGTTCACCGGAAAATACGGCCTGCTGAGGAATTTCTTCTCCGTCAAACACCAAAAGCAGACTGCTGATCAAATGTTGACAGATCTTTTCCAATTTAATATCCACCGAAGTCAGCTCGATCACCCCACTGGCCGCCAGCATGGAATTGCTGTAACCGATGATCGACAGTTCCTCCGGAATTTGAATCTTCGCCTGATGGGCAAATTTCACAGCCCCCAAAGCCAGCTCATCGTCAGAAGTTATGATTCCGTCAAAGCGGAGCCCCTGTTCCCAGAGTCTCTGCAAAAACTCCGCGATCTTCGGAATGTCCTGCAGACTTGCCTCATAGTACTGCAAAAGTTCTTTATCCCAAACAAGTCCCAGCTCCCGGATTCCTTTTTCATACCCTTCCATTTTCTTTTTCCCGCTGTAGGAATTGGAATGGTAAAGATGCAGGATCCTTTTTGCACCGTCTTCCTTCAGTCTTTCCACTGCCTTATATACACAGGCAGTATCATCTGTCAGCACACCGTAAACATTCGGTGCATCAACCAGGCCGTTTAAGATCATGACCGGCACCTGTTCTCCTGCATCAATGATATACTGATTTTCCTCTTTTGTTCCGTAAACAAACTGGGAGCTGATCAAAATGATCCCATCTACCTTTTTATTCAAAAGAAGGTTCATACACTTCTTTTTACTCTCCAGATCCCCACCGCTGCAGCACAAAATGCTGTCATACCCAGCCTCCTGAAGAAGCTGTTCAATGTAGCTGATGGCTTTCGCCTGAAAAAGGTTTGACGAGTCCGTGCACAACAGCCCGATGGTCTTCATGGTGTTTAACCCCAGTCCTCTGGCAAATGCATTGGGCGTATAGCCATATTGTTCCATCACTGCCAAAACCTTCTCCCGGGTCTTTTCACTGACTCTGGCATTTCCGTTCAGCACTCTGGAAACAGTTGCGATCGATACGCCTGCTTTCTCCGAAATATCATAGATATTCATATGCTTCCTCATTTCATGAATGCAAGCTTCTATGTAACCGCTTACATTTTCTCTCTAAGCCGATTATAACGAACTGCTCTGCTGATTGCAAGCAGATTTCACTTTTTTCCTTTTTATGATTGACGTTTTCTTTCTAATAAAGTAAGATATTTTATGTAAGCACTTACATTTTTATGATAATCAATTTGTTACATTTAATTTTCAAACAAAAACCTGCAAACCAGCAGAGAGGGAGGAAGCATGGAAGTATTAAACAGCACCATAACCCATCCGGTCAATCGCCCGGTCAAGGTCGTACAATTCGGAGAAGGAAATTTTCTTCGCGGGTTCGTAGATCATATGATCGATATTGCCAACGAACAGGGGAATTTTAACGGAAGCATTGTTTTAGTGAAACCACGGCAGCGTCAGGGAGATACGGATCCCTTAGCCCAGTTTCATAAACAGGACTGTCAGTATACCGTATCTTTGAGAGGCCGGGTCAACGGCGAACCAAAGATCATAAACAGAATCGTTACCAGCGTGGCTGATGCTGTAGATTCCTATCAGGAATATGATAAATTTATGGAACTTGCTGTCATCGATTCTCTGCGCTTTGTTGTTTCCAATACAACAGAAGCCGGCATCGTATTTGATGAAACTGATCGTCTTGAACTGAATCCGCCAAACTCATTTCCTGGAAAACTGACCAAGTTTTTATATCATCGTTTTGAAGTCTTTAACGGAGCACCGGAGAAAGGCCTCATCATACTTCCCGTAGAACTGATCGATGACAACGGAACCGCACTAAAAAACTGTGTTCTGAAATTCATTGAACTTTGGTCTCTGGGGGAAGAATTCCGTCATTGGATAGAAAATTCCTGCATCTTTACCTCCACCCTGGTCGACCGGATCGTTACCGGCTATCCGAAAGCTTCCGAGGAAGAAGAATGGGAAAAATTAGGATACATTGACCACCTTTTGGTGGCTGGAGAACCATTTGGGCTCTGGGTGATCGAAAGCGAACGGGATATCAGCAAAGAACTTCCTTTGCCGGAGGCAGGACTCCCGGTACTCTATACCGACAACCAAAAACCTTACAAACAACGAAAAGTGCGTATTTTAAACGGTGCTCACACTTCCTTTGTACTGGCTTCCTATCTCATGGGACATGAAATCGTCCGGGAATCCATGAACGATGAAGATGTGCGAAACTTCATGCTGGGAACTCTCCATGAAGAAGTGATTCCAACCCTCTCCCTTCCAAAAAAGGAATTGGAAGAATTTGCAGATGAAGTGGTTGCCCGTTTTAATAACCCTTATGTAGATCATGCACTACTTGCAATCTCCTTAAATTCGGTGTCCAAATGGAGAGCAAGATGCCTGCCAAGTCTTTTGGCTTACTTTGAAAAAACCGGAAGTCTTCCGACCCGTTTAACCTTCTCACTAGCAGCTTTGATGGCTTTCTATACCGGAACAGAGCTGCGGGGCAAAGCATTGATCGGACATCGTGATGGGCAGGAATACCAGATTCTTGATGATTCAAACGTTTTGGAATTTTTCCGCGACAATTCTTCCAAGGCTTCCTGTGAATTTGCCGAAGCATTCCTTGGCAGAGAAGATTTCTTCGGTCAGGATCTGAATCGGATCCCGGAACTGACCAAAACCGTTGCAGAAAATCTTGAACAGATCAGAATCAAAGGCATGAGGACAGCATTATGCGAAACTTTATAAAAATCCACCCGGACGACAACGTGATCGTTGCACTTAAGACCATTGCTGCCGGGACAATCCTCTCTCTGGAAGACGGTTCCCAGGTAACTGCCCGGACCGAAATTCCTGCAGGTCATAAAATGGCCATTGTGAATCTTCCCGAAAACACACAAGTGATCAAATACGGTTCCCCGATCGGTTTTACCAAAGAACCGATCCTTGCCGGAGACTGGGTTCATACCCATAATCTTAAAACCGGACTGGGAGACCTTTTAGAATATACTTACGAACCGATCCACACAAAAATCAAGCCGACGGAAGATCGAACCTTTCTCGGCTTTCAGCGGCCAAACGGATCCGTCGGTGTTAGAAATGACATCTGGATCATTCCAACCGTAGGCTGCGTCAATAAAGTCGCCTCAGCCATTGCCAAACAGGCAGCAGACCTTATTCACGGCAGTGTCGGGGAAGTGATCGCATTTCCTCACCCTTACGGCTGTTCCCAGATGGGAGATGATCAGGAAAATACCAGAAAGATCCTGGCAGATCTGATCAACCACCCAAATGCAGGCGGTGTTCTTGTTCTCGGTCTTGGCTGCGAAAACAGCAATATTGATGTTTTAAAAACTTATCTTGGAGATTATGACGAAAAACGGATCAAATTCATTGTCTCCCAGGAACAGGAAGACGAAATCGAAGCTTCTCTGGAAGCGATCCGGGATCTGATTGATTATGCAGCATCTTTTGAAAGAGAACCGATTAGTGTCAGCAAACTGGTGATCGGTATGAAATGCGGCGGCTCCGACGGACTATCCGGCATTACCGCCAACCCGCTGGTCGGACGTTTTTCCGACCTGCTCATTTCCAAGGGCGGCACGACCATTCTCACCGAAGTACCGGAAATGTTTGGTGCAGAAACAATTTTGATGAACCGTTGTGCGGATAAAGCATTGTTTGAGAAAACAGTGGATCTGATCAATGATTTTAAGACCTATTTTAAAAAGCATGACCAGACCATCTACGAAAACCCGTCTCCGGGCAATAAAAAAGGCGGCATTTCCACTTTGGAGGATAAATCTTTAGGCTGCACCCAAAAATCCGGAAGTGCTCCGGTCAAAGATGTGCTTTCTTATGCAGAAACCGTCAAGGTTCCGGGACTGAATCTGTTGAGTGCACCGGGAAATGATCTGGTCGCTTCCACTGCACTGGCTGCAGCCGGAGCCCATATCGTACTTTTTACAACCGGACGGGGCACACCTTTTGCCTGCCCGGTACCAACCTTAAAAATATCTACCAATTCTCCGCTGGCGTCCAAAAAATCCAACTGGATTGATTTTAATGCCGGAGTTTTGGCAGAAGATCAGTCTATGGAAAACGTTGAAAAAGAATTTTTTGACTTTGTATTATCCGTTGCTTCCGGTAAAAAAGTCCGCAGTGAAGCAGCCGGATTTCATGATTTTGCAATCTTTAAGCAGGGGGTTACGCTGTAATTTTTTTCCTTCCGGCGTCACGCCTCCAGGCGCACCATCAAAAAAGGCTCCGCTGCTGCGGAGCCTTCACTTCTTACTTATTCAACTACAACGCCCTTCTGGAGCATTACATTTGCATAAAGTGCTTTTTCGCTGGTTGCGATGATGCAGTATACTTCTTTTGCTTCATCGTAGAATTTGAATCTCTCGATATTTCCTACGCAGTCTGCACCTCTGTCATCATATTTTGCAACGATTTCTTTGTAAGTGTCCCAAATTGGAGTTTCTACTTTACCAACATCTCCCGGCATTAATTCCATTAAGTTTACCGGTTTTTCAACATAAGTATCTAATGGGAATACTTTTAAGATCGCATCTAAAATTTCCGGAACGCCATGTCCGTCACAACGGATCACGATCGCATTTTTTCCCATAGATTCTGATGGGAAATTTCCGTCAGAAATTACGAGACGGTCACTGTGTCCCATTTCGCATAATACTTTTAATAATTCTGGTGATAAAATCTGTGGAATACCTTTTAACATGATATAATCCCCCTAAATAATTTATTTGATCAGCAAACGCTGATTAGTTCAATGACACTAATAATTTAAAATGCTCTGCACTTCTTCTGTCTGAAGATTTGATGCATCTACCCACTGATGCGCAGAATGCACATTTGATGCTTTCGCAGCCCCTGCAATAGAACGGGCAGCTGTCGTGATCGTTGCATACCCCATTGCAAACGGATCCTGTGACATAGTTCCGATCAATGTTCCGTCTTCGATGGCATTAACAATCTTTTCGCTGCTGTCAAAGCCTGCGATCAGGTAAGACTGTTCTTCCTGTTTTTTCGTATAATCGATCACCATTTCCGTAGTCTTTAAATCTGTACAGATAATCCCTGCCAGATCAGGATTTTTTTCCAGCAACTCATCCAGGATTTCTGTCGAACTGCGATCCTCCTGTGCCAGATACACAATATCTACAAACTGTATGTCTTTATCATTATAACTGTTTGCCAGTTCATCGACAATAGCCTGTTTTCGATCTTTTCCCGTCTGTGTCAGAGAATTATGAACAATGATCGCAACTTTCCCTTCATAGCCGATCGCCTCAAACAATTTCGCCGCGGATTCTGCAGAAGCCGCTTTGTTATCTGTCGCAACAAGTGCTTCCGTCATTTCCCCTTCGTCCGGTGTATCGAATGCGATCAAATGAATGCCGTTATTTTTTGCCATCTGCATCTGGGTTTTGCAGGCTGTTGCATCTGTAAAAGCAATACAGAGTGCATTCGGTGCCTTGTCCAAAAACTGATCAATGATATTGATCTGATCCGCCACATTTTCCTTCTTCGGTGCAGTAAATGTTAAAGAAATTTTATTTTTTCCTGTATAGCCCAGTGCTTCATTGAGATCTGAAACAGCCTTCTGTGCACCTTTTTTCACAGTATTCCAAAATTTATTTTCAGAATCTGTTGCTACCATAGCAATCTGTGTTTTCGGATCTACCGTAATTCCTTTCACAGAAAGATAATCTACTGCTCCTCTTTTGATCGGATGGTACTGTTTTTCCGCATTGAGACGTTCTTCTTCCAGCTTTTCTTCTTCGCTTTCATCCTCCGCTTCCGGTGTTTCTTCTGCCACCTCCACAGGCTCCTCTACAGTTTCCTGTGCCGGCACTTTTTCCACTTCAGAAACCTCCGTTTTTTTGCCGCAGCCAAGCATACAGAGTGCAGTGCAGGTTAATAATATATAAAATTTACATAATTTCATCGTATTTTGTCCTCTCTTTCATTCTCGAACTCAATAACGATTATACACGAAATTTATGAAAATTCTATGGTGATTTTTTCTGAAAACCTTAATATTTCATGAAGATTCGTCTTTTTTCTTTCTTTTTGGCAAATTCTTCAAAAAAAGAGGCCGGATAAATCCGACCTCCTTTAACATTCGTTTTTGATTCACAAAAAACTATTTATGACTCACTTTTACGAAATTTCAATTTTCGAATATTGATTAGTCGTAAAGGTTTGGAGCGATATCATCAGCTGTCATGTTTTCTGTGTTGTACCAGTAACCGTTCATTGGGATATCAGCTACAGATTCGCCGTTGCAAACAGCTACTAATGTGTTGATACATTCATAACCCATCATTAATGGAGACTGTGTTACAGAACCGATTAACTGACCAGCGTTGATAGCTTCTTTCTGTGGTGTACCAGCGTCGAAACCTGCTGCGATGATAGATGTAGCTGGGTCTGTTCCTAATTTGTTAAGAGCACCGTTAGCTGTGATCACACCTTCAGCTGTAACCTGGTTAGAACCGAAGATAGCAACTGTATCATCTTTAGCCATGATCTTCTGAGCTTCTGCTGCTGATAATTCAACTGTTGTCTGAGCTGGAACTGCAACTTCGATAACTACTGTAGCTTCTGCTGCATCTGCTGCACCTTCTGCTGCGTTAACGTAGAATTCGTTACCTTCAACAACACATTTGATTCCGTCTGCTGCACACAGTTCGATCATTTTGTTGATGAATCCAAGACCACGCTGCTGAATGTTCTGAGCTGTAGCATCCTGGTTAACTTCACCTACACGTACTTTAGCATCTGTTGTAGCTGCTGCAAGAACGTCTTTGATCACTGGGTACATGTTTTCAGCTGCGCAAGCGCCTGCTGCTGCGTTGTCTGTAGCAACTGTAGCAACTACAGATCCTTCTGGAGCATCGCTAACACCTGTATCGAAGCAAACTACTGGGATACCTGCGTCTTTAGCTGCCTGAAGAGAATCAAGAACAGAGTTTGTATCACAAGCTGCTAAACCGATTCCGTTAGGAGCTTTTGCGATAGCATCGTTGAGCATCTGAACCTGATCTGCGATGTCAGATTCTGTAGCTGGTCCGTTACAGTTAGCTGTTACGCCCTGTTCTGCACAAGCCTGTTCAACACCTTTAACTGCTGCCTGCCAGTATGTAGACTGGAAGGATTTAACTACGATTTCGAAGTGGTAATCGTTTGCTGCTGGTTCTGCAGCGTCTTCTGTTGCTGCTGGTTCTTCTGTTGCAGCTGGTGCTTCTGCAGCTGGTTCTTCTTTACCGCCGCATGCTACCATAGAGAGTGCTAATGTAGCACACATAAGGATAGCTAAAAGTTTCTTTTTCATTTTTGTTTCCTCCTTTAGGATAAAAATATATATGAAGTCTTCCCGACATCATAATCTTTTGGTTATGATACCATTATTTTTTCTTCTTTACAACATCTACGAGTACTGCTGCCAGTAATACGAGACCTGTAAAGATCTGCTGCCAGTTTGCCTGTAATCCGATGAACGGAAGACCAATCTTCATTAAGGAGATAACGAT
Organism: uncultured Lachnoclostridium sp.; assembly: GCA_964580255.1. Taxonomy (GTDB): domain Bacteria; phylum Bacillota; class Clostridia; order Lachnospirales; family Lachnospiraceae; genus HGM12587. Next base: position 10,774 of record CAZOJX010000014.1, read on the forward strand.
AACTCCAAGGAATGCTCCAAAGATTGTTCCTGAACCGCCTGATGCGGAAACACCACCTACGATGGCACCACCGATAGCGTCCATTTCGAATCCGGCTCCTGTACCAGGATAAATAGTAACATAAGTTGCTGCGTATGCAACACCTGCAAGACCTGCGAACAGACCACAGATTGCATAAGCTGTTACATGGTAAGCTTTTACGTTAACACCTGCTAATCTGGTTGCTTCTTTGTTGGAACCGATTGCGATTGTGTAACGTCCTACTTTTGTATGATTTAATACAAAAGACATGATAAGTACTAATGCAACGATTAAAATGATACCACAGGAAACTACGGTTCCGTTTGCATTTGTAAACTTAAAGATTTTTCTGAACCATCCTGCTTCTGATAAAGCTGACGGCCATGACACACCGAAACCACCGCAAAGTGCAGGTCCTAAACCACGAGTGATCATGCAGGTACAAAGTGTTGCCAAGAATGGAGGAAGATCCATCAATGCAACCAGGCAGCCATTAAGGATACCGATGATAATACCGATCACGATTGTGATCACCAGTGCTGCTGCAACCGGAACACCTTTGTTTACTACCAGATAACCGCCGATCAGCGCGTAACTTACTAAACCTGTACCGATGGAAAGGTCAACACCACCTGTGATCAGTGGGAATGTAACACCGATTGCCATCAAAGATACATAATACACACTATCCAGTAAGGATACGAATGTAGGATAACTTCTAAATGTTGGACTTAAGATACTGAAAACTGCAACCATCGCAATGATGATACCAATTACCATGACTTCTCGTCCATTTAACAAATTAAATGATTTTTTCTTAGACATGATCTTACTCCTCCTAGTCAATTTCTCTCGTTGCAAGGTTCATGATATTTTCCTGAGTTGCTTCAGAAATATCAATTTCACCAGTTTTCTTACCTTCACACATTACAACGATACGATCGCTCATTCGTAAGATTTCTGTCATTTCTGAAGAAATCATGATGATTGCTTTTCCTTCAGCTGCTAATTTGTTCATCAACTTATAGATTTCGTTCTTAGCACCTACGTCGATACCTCTGGTCGGTTCGTCGAAGATCAGAATATCACAGTCACGAGCCAGCCATTTAGCGATAACAACCTTCTGCTGGTTACCACCGGAAAGGTTTACTACCAACTGGTCAACACCCGGTGTCTTTGTAGCGAGTGCGTCAACATATTCCTGAGCAACTTTTGCTTCTTTCTTCTTATCAATGAAGATTCCCTTCATGAAGCTGCCAAGGTTTGCCATGGTTGTATTTTCAGCAACTGTTTTCTGAACTACGATACCATAACGTTTTCTATCTTCGGAAAGGTAACCGATACCATATTTAACTGCATCTTCCGGGCTGTTGATCGTAACTTTTTCACCGTTGATATAGATATCTCCGCTTTCCTTCGGATCTGCTCCGAATAAAGCTCTGGCTGTTTCTGTACGTCCTGCACCCATCAATCCTGAGAATCCAAGGATTTCACCTTTACGAAGTTCGAAGCTGACATCCTGTACCATCTTTCCTGCATTTAAGTGTTCTACTTTCAGAACTACCGGTGCATCCTTCGGAACAAGGCTTTCTGTCTTCGGATCTTCGTAAATAACACGACCTACCATCATGTTGATGATGTCTTCTTTTGTACAGTCTTTTGTAATCAAAGTTCCTACATAAGTACCATCACGCATAACTGTTACACGGTCTGTGATCACTTTGATCTCGTCCATACGATGTGAAATGTATACCATTGCAATGTCACGTTTCTTCAGGTCACGAATGATGTTGAACATTGCTTCGATTTCTGTTTCTGTCAGCGCTGCAGAAGGTTCGTCAAAGATGATAACCTTTGCGTCGAAGGAAACTGCTTTTGCAATTTCACACATCTGCTGTTTACCAACAGTTAAGTTGGACATTGTTTCTGTCGGATCAATGTCTACGTTTAATTTATCGAAAAGCTTTTTCGCTTCTTCGTTCATTTTCTTATCATCGATCTTGATTCCGTTTTTGAATTCACGGCCGATGAATAAGTTCTGTGCAACTGTCAGGTGACCTAACATATTTAATTCCTGATGTACGATAACGATACCGGCATCCTGAGCTTCTCTTGTATTTTTGAACTCAACTTCTTTGCCTTCGTATGTAATTGTACCGGAATCTTTTTTGTAGATACCTGTCAAAACTTTCATTAAGGTTGATTTACCTGCACCGTTTTCTCCCATGAGTGCAAGAACTTCGCCTTTTCTGATCTCCAAATCTACGTGGTCTAATGCATGAACACCAGGGAAAGATTTGTCAATACCTTTCATTGTTAAAATAAGCTCGCCCATTTTTTTACCATCCTTTCTCCAGCATTCTCACTAATTCTTTCTGCGTCTTGCAGAAACGTCTGCATAAACTGCACCGATAACGATCAGACCAGTAATAATGTACTGATACTCTTTTGTAAATCCAAGAGCCAAGATACCCTGCTGTAATAATGCGATGATAAATACACCGATCACAGTACCGCTGATAGAAGCAAGACCACCTGCCATAGATGTACCACCCATTACACAGCCTGCGATTGCTTCGTTGTTGTACTGATCACCGTAACCCGGCTGAACAGTTGTAAATGCTGCTACGAAGAAGATAGAAGCGATTCCTACTAAAGTACCGCAGATTACGTATGCAAGCATTTTCCATTTCTTTGTATCAACACCGGAAAGTCTTACTGCTTCTTCATTGCTTCCTAAGCAAAGGATATAACGTCCTGCTTTGGTCTTGTTTAAGATCACTGCACAGACAACTGCAACTGCTAAGAAAATGAAAAGACCTACCGGAATTCCGTTCATGCTGACAATGTTTCTGTACCATCCGTTTACCGGATCAGAGCTCTGCGGCCAGCTAACTGACTGAGTTTTTGTAAATACAGCAGCAATACCTTTTGCAATGTTCATTGTTGCCATAGATACGATGAATGGCGGCACTTTCCAATATGCTACCAGATATCCGTTAAAGCATCCGAATACGGTACCGATCAGGATACCCATAATGATGCAAAGCCATAACGGAAATCCATAAGATGTAAGACAAAAGCCTGAAACCAAAGCACAACAGAACATCATCGGTCCGATTGAGAAATCGATACCGCCTGTTGCGATTACGAATGTTACTCCCAAGGAAAGGAAACCTAAGAAGTATGCATAGTTCAGGGTGTTCAAAATACGTGTCATCCCGAAGAATGCTCCGCCTGTCAGAAGTCCGAATGCTACATACATCAGAAGAAGTACGCCGATCAAGACGATTCTGTTAAAGCCAATCTTTTTTACTAATGGGTTTTGTTTGATTTTTTCCACCTTTACCAATCCTCCCTGTTTAATACGTAAAAAACGAACTTTATCTTCCGTTCGGTTTTTCGCTACTACAACACATTATACTCTCAACCCATTTCTGAGTCAACCTGTTCCCAGGCAACCCTTCCAGTTATTACCATTTGTTTGAGAGTTTTTTGTGCAACATGTATAGTTTTCTATTTACGCCATTATCCACTTATTTCCGTGGAGCAGGAGCACCAGCCTCCTTGTCACTCAGTGCCCTTGTCCACATCACTGTCTTCAAAACCGGTTTTCCGTTCACAAGCTGCTGCATGCCCCCCTAAAACCTTCCGTGCATTCCCCTTTGGCACATTCAGTTTTTCATGCAGGCCGCACCGTTCCTGAAGCCATGAAATAAACACAATGATAACGTACATACCTGTACATGCCCCTATTATAGGTTGCAAAACTCCTTTTTTTAATAGAAAATTATCCAAAAAAAGGTTAAAATCTTCCAAAAAAAGATTTTAACCTTTTTATTTTCACCTAAAACGGGAACAATAATTTCTGATTTTCTTCTGTATACATAGTTTCCTTGGTGATCAGCACTGACCCCGAATCCACAATTTCTGAAATCTGCTCCCTATTCAAAAGGCGTACCGCCTTTTCCACACACAGATACCCCATATTCAGCGGTTTCTGTACAACAATGGCCGAAAAAGTTTCGTCCTCCAGGTATTCTACCTCTTTGATCGAGCTGTCAAAGCCCACCATTCGCACTTTTCCCTTCAGCCCAAGTTCATTAACCGCCCGGGCAGCCCCTACGGAGGAATATTCATTCAGACCCGCGATCACATTGATGGAAGGATAACGTTCCAGCATCTCTTTTGTGACAAGATAAGCCTTCCGATAGTCCGAATCACAAAACACCACATCGACCACTTTTTCTTCCAGTTCTCCCAGTCCTTCCCGGAATCCCAGTTCCCGTTCTGTGGCGGTAGAAGTTCCTTTTACATGTCCTACAATTCCGATACTCTGAATTTCCTCAAAATTTTCCGCCACATAACGTCCCATTTTCCTGCCGGCTTCTACATTATCCGTCGCCACAACACCGGATCCGTTCACTTCCTCCATCATGGAGTCTGCCAGAATCAGCGGAATCCCCGCATCTTCTATCTTTTTTGCATATTTCTGGGTTTCCGTATAGTGAGCCGGCACTAAAATAACTGCGTCCGGATTTGCTTCGATCGCTTCCTCGATCAGTGCACCCTGTTCTTCATATTTTGTCTCCGCATTTGGCGCAGCCATGGTCAGGGTAACGCCGTATTCCTTCGCTGCCATCTCAGCCCCCTGGATAAAGGAACTCCAGAAATCATTGCTGCTGTCAATGATCTTCAGCACCAGAGCGATTTTTTTCGGTTCTTCCCTATGAGAAGATGCCGAAAAAACGGTTCCCCCTATGATCAAAACCAGAAGCACCGCACGCATGAGCCATTTCTTAATTTTCGTTTTCTTCTCCATCTGCTGTTTTGGTACCTCCTTCCTCCCAAGGAATTCTCACTTCCACTGTCGTTCCCATATTTGGTTCACTGAAAAAGCGAAGTCCGTATTCTCTGCCAAAATAAAGCTGAATCCGTTCGTGCACGTTCAATACGCCCACGCCGTTTCTTCTCGTATCTGTTTCCCGTTTCTCAAAAATCTTTGCCAGCTGTTCTTCCGTCATGCCAATGCCGTCATCAGTGATCTTCAGGATCAGTTCCTGTTCCTCACGATAGCCTTCAATCAGAATATTACCCCGACCTTCTTTATATTTGATTCCATGGTAAATCGCATTTTCCGTCAGCGGCTGCAGCACAAGCTTCGGAATCTTTCGTCCCAGCACCTCCGGACTTACCTGAATCTCATATTCCAGCTTATCTTTATAACGCATTTTCTGGATCGTCAGATAACTTCTGGTATATTCCACTTCTTCTTCCACACGAACCAGTTCATTTTGATTGCTGATACTCTGTCTGAGGAGCTTGGCAAGAGACGAGGTCATGGTCACAACCTCTTTATTTTTCCCCCATTCCGCCATCCAGATAATGGAATCTAATGTATTGTAAAGGAAATGAGGATTGATCTGCGCCTGCAGTGCCTTCAATTCACTCTTTCGCTTCTGACGCTGTTCTTCTACGTTCTGTTCCATCAGATGCTTGATTTCTCTGATCATAAGATTGAAGCTCATACTCAGACGGGCAATCTCATTTTGTCCGGAAATTTCCGAGACCGTATGATCAAAGTTTCCTTTTTCCACTTCCTTCATGGAATCTCCCAAAACCTTGATCGGTCTCGTCAGTTCATAAGATAGATAATAAGCCAAGGCAAGAGCCGCTATCAAAATGAGTACCGCACTGACCAGATAAATCCTAGTCGTCTCATCGCTGTTCTTCAAAAGATCATCAATATAGGAAACTCCTACGACCGTCCAACCCGTATCTTTTGATTTCGAGATGGAGTAAAGCTTTCCTTCCTCATCCACAAAACTGTTCTGGGTACATTCCTGCACCTCCCGGATCTTTTCCGTTTTAAGTCCGCTGTAAAGAAGCTGCTGCTGTGGGTGATAGATCAGATTTCCGTTTCGATCCAGAATGTAAATATACCCTTTGCTTCCAAAACTGATGCCGCTGCACAGTTCACTGATGGAGCTGTAGTTTAAGTCTACAAAAAAGATTCCTTCGCACTCCCGGCTGTTTTTGTTCTGCAGGGCTTTTCCCTGGGTAATTACCCATTCATATTTCTCCGCAACAAGATTCTGCACATGAGAGGAAGTGGTCACTGTAATCCCTTTTTTCTCATAAGCTTCCCGGATCCATTCCAGTTCCATCGGGTCAATGTTCTGATTCACCTCAAACAATCCGTTGTTAATGATAAAACGTCCGTTATTTCCCAGGATTCCGATATTTACGATATCTTCTCGGGTTTCCAAAATCGTATCAAACTGCGCTGTGATTCGTCCAAAGCATTCTCCTCGTTCTTCTTCCGTCAGGCGTTCGTCAAACAAATATCCCTGCACATCTCCGTCTGATGCGATCAGCACAGAAATGTTCTGTAAAAAGTCCATGTAGGAATCAATGTCGCTGTTCACCTGTTCAATCAGCTGAATACTGTATTCCTCTGCATTTTCCATAACCGTTTTTTCCGTGTAATGAAGGGCCACCACCGCAAAAACTGCCAGCGCAATGACTACGATCAGGACATAGGAAGACAGGATCGCACTGTGGATACTGTCAAATCTGCTTATGAAATTGATCCGTCGATTGGTGTTCTTTTTCATCAGTTTCTAACTTCCTTCGCATATTCCGTCGGTGTTTTTCCTACCGTCTTTTTAAATGCCATGCTGAAATAGTGTGCGTCGCTGTAACCTACCGCCTCTGCGATCTCATAGGTCTTTAATTTTCCCTGTTCCAGCAGGATCTTCGCTTTTTCCATACGCTTCTTCGTCAGGGATTCTATAAAAGTTTCTCCGGTATAATTCTTAAAAATGGAACTGAAATAGCTGGTACTCATCGCCAGTGCCGTACACACAGAGTTTAACGTCACCGTACTGTCCCCATAATTTTTCTCAATATAATCCAGTGCCAGCATTGCCTGCCGTTTTCCATAGCTGTCCCGCTGATTAGACATGAGACTGCAGATCTGCTGAAAAGTTTTGCAGAGGTATTCCTTGACTTCTTCCAGATTTTCACATTCATAAATCTGGTTCATAAAGCTTCGCTCCAATGTAAAGATTTCCTCCTCCAGTTCCTCCGGCAGTTCCAAAAGATTGATTACGGAAAGAACCAGATTCTGTGCATACACAAAGCTTCTGTTCCGATTTACATAGCTTAACTTGACCTGTTCTACAAAACGCTCCGTCTTTTGCCGGATCTCCTCGATTTTATTGGTTCGGATCGGCGTTGCAATAGAAGAGGCCCATTCAAAAATATCTACATGCTTTGCACTGTTGCGGATTTCCTCATATTCTTCCGCTTCTATGGTCTGGTTTCCGCCCAGCATAAATTTGTAATCCAAAGCACTTTTCGTCTTTGCAAAGGAATCCGGCAGTTCTTCCAGACGCTGCACCGTTTTTCCAACCGCAATGGTCACCTGGATCTGCAAAAATTCTTCCATAGCTTTTCGGATCTTCGGCAGTGTTTCCTGAATTTTCCCCTTCAGTTCTTCTTTTTCAGAACCCATAAATAGGATCACCGTTTTTTCATCATTTCCCCGAAATGCAATACCGCAGTTTTCTTCGGCAACAATTTCTGCCGCAATGTTATAGATTGCAAACAGTGCCAACTCATCTTTTACATTTGCATACTGAGATGTAAAGGGTTCCAGACTGTCCCCCTCTACCAAGGCGGTATTATAACAGCCGGCATTCAGATTCAGCCGAAGTTCTTCCTGCTTTTCCGCAATCTTTCCGTAATCTACGGTACCGTTCAACAGATTGTGAAGGTACCGTCCCTGCACCATCGGCAGGTTGCTCACATAAGCACTGCGGATCTTTTTAATATTCCGCTGACTTGCCCTGCGCTCATCAAACATTTTTTTCACACGCAGCAGAGTTTCCGAAAACTCTGTCGGCGTGACCGGTTTTAAAATATATTCCAGAACCTGATACTTTACCGCATTTTTTGCATATTCAAATTCATCAAAACCACTGATGATCACCACTTTGGTATCAGGATAATTTTCATATACATATTTTGTCAGTTCCATACCGTCCATAAACGGCATGTTAATATCTGTCAGTAAAAGATCCGGCTGCTCTTTATCGATCACTTCCACCGCCTGTTTTCCGTTTTCGCAGGCGCCCATAAAAGCAAATCCCATTTCTTCCCACTGAATATTTTCACTGATTGCCTCACGAATGAGGGCTTCATCGTCCACCAAAAGTACCTTATACATACTTCTCCTGCCTCATAGCAAAAAAGGGCGGATATGCTCCGCCCTTTTCATTTCATTTATCAAATCTTTTATGATCTTATTTGTAGAATGGGCCGTAAGCTGCACAAGCTCTGTAATCAGCACCTTCTTTGTCCATACCGAATGCATTCCATGCTGCCGGTCTGAAGATCTTTTCTTCCGGAACGTTGTGAAGTGCAACCGGAATTCTTAAGATAGAACACATTGTAATCAAGTCTGCACCGATGTGTCCATGAGAGATTGCACCGTGGTTTGCACCCCAGTTGTTCATTACATCGTAAGCTGACTTGAATGGAGAACCTTCTTTGTGGTCACATCTTGGAGCGAACCATGTACATGGCCATGTGTAGTCTGTTCTCTTCCAAAGTGTATCAGAAACATCTGTAGGAAGTCCTACTGTCCAGCCTTCTGCGATCTGGAGAACCGGTCCTAAACCTTTTACAAGGTTGAGACGGATCATAGTTGCAGGCATAGTAGCTGTTGTTTCGAATCTTGAGGAGAATCCGCCGCCACGGAAGTATCCGTTATCAGCCGGGTTCCATGTAGTAGCTGCCATGATCGCTTTCTGATCTTCTTCAGTTACTTCATACCAAGGTTTCATAACAGCATTGCCGTTTTCGTCTTTTGCTTCTGCGTTTGCATCAAGACAGCAAGCACCGGAGTTGATCAGATGGATTACACCGTCAGCATCTTTTGCTTCGCCTTCGATATCATATCCTGTAACTCTCTTAATTGCATCACCGCTCCAGTATGTACGAACATCTGCGAACATCTGTGCTTTGTTTGTTAAGAGTTTCATGAATAACATTCCAAGAGCGTTGAGAACGTCGTTTTCTGTAGCAAGAATGTATGGTTCTCTTGCTCCGTTCCAGTCGAAGGATGTATTTAATACTGCTTCTGCGAAGTCACCGTTTGGATAGAAGTCAGTCCACTGTCTCTGTCCCTGGAAACCAGCTGCGATTGCGTTGTGGCCAACCATTTCTTCTTCACAGCCTTCCGGAAGGTTCTTGTTTCCGTTCATTAAGTCTTTGATGATAACAGCCATCTTAACAACGAATTCAAACTGTTCTGCTTTCTTTTCTTCGCTCATCTTTAACTCATCCGGGTTCTTGTCGAAACCGATCTTGCAGGTTTCTTTTGCCCATTTGAGTGCTTTCTGGAATTCAGCTTCATCATAGATGCCTTCTGTCATACGACGAATGATTTCTACTTCGTCAACAGATTCAACTCTCATGCCCAGGTAGCTTTCTAAGAAGTCAGAATCGATGATAGATCCGCCGATACCCATGCAGATAGAACCGATCTGTAAGTAAGATTTTCCTCTCATGGAAGCTGCTGCAACTGCTGCACGTGCAAATCTTAATAATTTTTCTTCAACGTCTGCAGGAATTGTTCCGTCTTCGATATCCTGTACGTCATGTCCGTAGATACCAAATGCCGGAAGACCTTTCTGTGCATGTGTAGCAAGAACAGATGCTAAGTATACAGCACCCGGTCTTTCTGTTTTGTTGCATCCCCAAACAGCTTTGATCGTTGTTGGATCCATATCCATGGTTTCTGAACCATAGCACCAGCATGGTGTTACTGTTAATGTGATTGCAACGCCTTCTTTTTTGAATTTTGCTTCGCAAGCTGCTGCTTCTGCAACACGTCCGATTGTTGTATCAGCGATTACAACTTTTACCGGTTCACCATTAGAATATTTTAAGTTTTCTTCGAATAATTTCTTTGCTGCCAGAGCCATTCCCATGGTCTGTTCTTCAAGACTTTCACGAACCTTTAAAGCTCCTCTACGTCCGTCGATTGTAGGTCTGATACCAATTACAGGATAATCGCCGATTAATCTGCTTTCTGCCATTTTACGTGTACCTCCATCATATAAATATGCGCAAATTTACCAAGCGGAACCTCTCCCCGCCTGATTTTGTGTACTAATTATACAATACCTTCTACAGAAATGCACGCAAAAAAATGCCTGGATATGGACATTTTTTGTGATATTTGATATTCTATGCCTAAGTTACAGTAAAAGAGCAGTCAAAAAAGCTTTTTTCATTTTTTGCAAGGAGATCAAATTCCATGAAGGCTTTTCACGAAGTACGAAATTATCAGTCTGATCTGATGGTCTGGCACTCCAGTTATGAAAATATCAGCTTTGTCGCACATTGGCAAAAAGAAATCGAGCTGGTCTATGTCCGTTCCGGAGAAGCAAGCTTTCACGTGGCAGATCACAGTTTTACGGCACATGCCGGTGATCTGGTCATCTGTGAGAGCGGTGCAATCCACTACAGCGACTCCTATAATAAGAAAAATCATATGGATTTCCTGATCTTTGACACCAATCTGATCAGCCCCAGATTCCAGAATCCCCATTTTAAAAATGCGCTGATCACCGCCGAAGAACTCCATGCCCTCGGTCTTTCCAGCTCTCTTTTCCGGCTCTTTACATTGGTTCCTGAGGAACTGGACAAAAAACAGCCATATTATCAAGATATTATCATTGCCGCTTTGCGGGAATTCTGGTTCCTGTTAAAAAGAAATCTGCCCCGTGCCGAAAAGGCAAAGGAGGACAGCCGCAGAAACCGTATGCTGGAAGACTTCCAGGAAGTCCTTGATTATATCGATACCCACTATGCTGAGGATCTGACCTTGGAAGGAACTGCACACCGAATGCATTTCTCTCCAAGTCATTTTTCAAAGACTTTTAAGAAAATGATGGGAATGAATTATGTAACCTATGTAAATATGGTACGCATTGAGCAGGCAATTCAGATGCTGGAAACTCACCAGTACCGTATGATCGACATTGCACTGGAATGTGGTTTTTCCAACATTCGAAGCTTCAACCGGGTCTTCAAGGAGATCACCGGGTATACGCCTACAGAATTTTCCTCTCAGGTCGATCCTGACGTATACAAAACTACCTATTACAATAGGAAGTCCGGTGATACTGAATATGTAGAAGGCGGCTCTACTACCATGCGCCCAAACTTCACCTGATCCTTATGCTGTTTTGCCCCGCCAAACACCTTTGGCGTAAAACAGCAGTGAAAAGAAGGTTCCGAATCCCCAGCCGATCGGCCAGGACAGCCAGATACCTGTTGTTCCGAAAGGCACCGCCAAAAGGTAGCCCAGGATCACTCTCAGGATCAGATCGCTGAAGGTGGCAACCATAAAATAGCGCATCGCTCCGGAGCCTCTGAGGATTCCGTCCGCGATCAGCTTCATCGGAATCACGAAATAGAACGGTGAAACAATTTTCAAAAATTCCACACCTGTTTCCAAGGCAAGAGAAGACTGTTCCTTCATAAACAGGGTGATCAATGCATTTCCGGCAAAGAAGCCGGATGCCCAGAACGGCACCGCAATCACAAATCCCATCAGAAAGCCTGCACGCAGTCCCTGGCGGATACGATCCTCCCGTCCTGCCCCGATATTTTGTGCCGTAAAGCTGGAAACTGCATTTCCGGCAGTAGTAAAGCAGGTAATGGCAAAGGTATTGATCTTAATCGCTGCAGAATATCCTGCAATGACCGGTGAGCCAAATCCATTGATCAGATTCTGTATGAAAATGTTTCCCACGGAAATAAAGCTCTGCTGCAAAATGCTCGGAATCGCAAATGACATGATTTTTTGAAGCATACCCCAAGAAAAAATCTCTGTTTTTTCCTCACATTCTACTGCTTTCAAACGTCTCCACAGCGTGATCAATGCCAAAATACAGGCAATCCCCTGGCAAAAGAAGGTCGCCCACGCAACTCCGGCCACATCCCAATGAAAAAATGCCACAAAAAGATAGTCCAAAATAATGTTGCTTACGGAAGATCCGATCAGGAAATACAAGGGTGTTTTGGAATCTCCGAGAGAGGTGAACACCCCTGTCACCACATTATAGAAAAAGAGGAAAACGAACCCTCCGATATATATTTTCAGATAAACGTCCGCATCCTGAAAAATATTCTCCGGTGTACTGATCACATGCAGCATGGATCTGCTGAACAAAAGTCCTAAAACAGTCAGAACCCCAGACAAAACCAGAGATGCCAGCAACGTTGTATAAACCGCCGTTTTCATATCACGATATCGTTTTGCTCCAAAAAGCTGCGAGATCACGACCGCACAACCGGTATTGCACCCCAGCGCAATTGCCATAAAAATCATCGTGATTGGATAGGACGCACCTACTGCTGCCAATGCATCTTCTCCATGCATGGCAAAGTTCCCTACGATGACACTGTCGGCAATGTTATATAGTTGCTGAAATATGACACTGATAAACATCGGCATGGCAAATTGCCACAAAATTTTCCTCGGTTCTCCAACCGTCAAGTCCTTATTCATAAACTCCCTCCTCATTTGCTAAGAAAGTAAGCTTTCTTCCCACTCTGCTTCTTTGAAACCTGTAAGCACTTTATTTTTACAGATTACCAACGGACGCTTTACCAGCATTCCATTGGTCGCAAGAAGTTCCAGCTGTTCTTCTTCCGTCATCGTCGGCAGCTTCTCTTTTAATTTCATTTCCTTATAGATCAATCCGCTGGTGTTGAAAAACTTTTTCAGCGGCAGACCGCTCTGCTGATACCAGCTTTTTAATTCTTCATAGGTCGGATTGTTTTCCGCAATATGACGCTCTGTAAATTCCACCTGATGTTCCATCAGCCATTTTTTCGCTTTTTGGCAGGTAGAGCATTTCGGATAGCATAAAAATAATAATTTTTCCATACAAATCTCCATTCCGCCGCCTTCGGCTGGCGGCACAAATAGTAATGAAAGTGTTTCAACTCTCTACATTGTGCTGTAAAATAGTTTGTAAGAAGCTACACTATAAAAAATCACGAAGAATACTATTTTATGCCTATTCTTCGTGATTCTTAATTTTAATCATAAACCAGTTGATATTATTCAAACTCGGCTCCGTCATTTGTATTCTTAAACATTTTAATTTAAGCTTTATATCTTTCAAGCCGATATTTTATCTCAGTTACATATATTATTTTCACTTACTGATTTTCTGTTGCCAGAATGTTGCCACTTCATTATAACAGTTATTAACTTATGTGCGAACACTATTTTGAATAAACTGCATCATTTCTTGAGAGAAGATATACACAATACTGATTCATACTGATTCCCTCTCTCTTGGAATGTTCCGAAAGAGAACGATGTAAGCTGCGAGGAATTCTAAGCTTAAATTGTCCGGAGTAATCCTCTAAACTATCCGGCTCATGAATTTCTA
>CAZOJX010000015.1:0-24269 GCA_964580255.1 uncultured Lachnoclostridium sp.
CACATGGACAATGGAGGATTTCGTGGAAAGTGCCATTTCCATGAAAAGCCGGGGCTATTCCTTAAAAGGCAGAACCGCCTTTTCCATTTATCGGTTTGACAATCGGGATCGCAGTCTGGTAATTGTCTTTTTTTGGTGTTTGACGGCACTTTTGATGGCAGTATTGTTCAACCAGACAACGATCTATTATGATCCGGTAATCGTTATGAACCGGGTTACGGGCATGTCCTATGTGTTCTATGGGGTATATGCAGTGTTTTTACTGCTGCCTATGGGACTGCAGATCGTGGGGGAACTTCGCTTTGCGAAATAGCGGATTTTTCTCCTTGCATATTATTATATTTAGTGATACCCTATATAGTGCATGAAATGAAGAAAAAGCACTAGATATAGTTCAGAGGGGGTACACATGACAGAAATGAATTTGGCTTGTCCGAATCTTATCAAAAAGCGTAACGGTTCACCGGTTCCGTTTGATGTATCAAAGATTCGTGCAGCGATTCGTAAAGCAAACGATGCAGCGCAGGTGGAGGCGATTGCACCGTATCAGTTTGAAAAGCTGATAGAAGAAGTGGTCAGAAAAATTCCTGAGGGGCAGGTTCCGAATGTAGAGCAGATTCAGGATTTGGTAGAGGAAACTTTGATCGACAGAGGGTTTGCAAAAACAGCTAAGGCATATATTTTATACAGAGCCGAACATACCAAGGTTCGAAAAACAGAGGCGGATCTGGTAAATATTTACCGTGAACTGACATTTACCAGTGCAGCAGATGCTGATATTAAACGTGAGAATGCAAATATTGATGCGGACACTTCTATGGGAACTATGCTTAAATACGGTTCTGAAGGGGCAAATTATTTCGTCGACAATTATATTTTACCGAAGGACATTGCAGCAGCGCATATGAACGGGGATATTCATATCCATGATAAGGATTTCTATATGCTGACCGAAACCTGCTGTCAGATTGACCTGATCAAGCTGTTTGAGGACGGTTTTTCTACAGGACATGGATTTATCCGGAAACCAAAATCGATCGCAAGCTATGCTTCTTTGGCATGTATCGCAATTCAGGCGAATCAGAATGAAATGCATGGCGGCCAGGCAGTTCCCAACTTTGATTATGCAATGGCAGACGGTGTTGCTTGTACTTTCCGTAAAGAATATTATGATGCAGTACAGCGCTATTTCTGGTTGGAATATGATTGTGAAAACATTTTAGGAGACGATTTCAGAGAGTCTTTGAAGGCTGCGATGCCGGAACGCATCAATATGGGCAACATTGACAGCTATGAAGCGAATTTTGTGAAATGGTTCCTGGAGGCAGGAGAAAAATGGCTTGGCTTTGTGCCGCAGGAAGACGATGTCCGTAAATGTCACAAAGCTTCGATCCGCATTGCAATGAAAGAAACAGATCTTGCAACTTATCAGGCAATGGAATCACTGGTACATAACTTAAATACTATGAATTCCCGAGCAGGTGCACAGGTGCCGTTCAGTTCGATCAATTATGGTACCTGCACTTCACCGGAAGCCCGTATGGTTATGAAAAACCTGCTGAAGGTGACTGATATTGGTCTTGGAAACGGGGAAACAGCAATCTTCCCGGTTCAGATCTTCAAGGTAAAAGAAGGAATCAACTACAATCCGGGAGATCCGAACTACGATCTGTTCCGTTTGGCGATCAAGGTATCTGCAAAACGCTTATTCCCGAATTTCAGTTTTATCGATGCACCATTTAATCTTTCTTATTACAAAGCGGGAGATTATAATACGGAAGTTGCTTATATGGGCTGCCGTACACGAGTTATGGGAAATCATTATGATCCGACAAAAGAGGTAACCTGCGGCCGCGGAAACTTAAGCTTTACGTCGATCAATCTTCCTCGTATTGCGATCCAGTCAAAAGACATGGAGCAGTTTTATCAAAAGCTGGACAAACGGTTAGAGCTTTGCTGTCGTCAGCTTCTCCATCGTTTTGATATTCAGAAAAAGAAAACGGTGAAAAATTATCCGTTTCTGATGGGACAGGGTATTTGGATCGATTCTGAAAAACTGGGAATCAATGACAGTGTTGAGGAAGTATTAAAGCATGGAACTTTAAGCGTAGGATTTATCGGTCTGGCAGAAACACTGGTCGCATTGACAGGAAAGCACCATGGAGAAAGTGAAGAGAGCCGTGAATTAGGTTACGAGATCATTTCTCATATGAGAGAATATATGGATCAGAAATCAGAAGAAACCGGTCTCAATTTCACCCTTCTTGCAACTCCGGCAGAAGGTTTATCCGGTCGTTTTGTCCGCATGGATAAAAATCGTTTTGGAGAGATTCCTGGGGTAACAGATCGGGAATACTATACAAACTCTTTCCATGTGCCGGTATATTACGGAATCAGCGCATTTGAAAAGATCCGTATTGAAGCACCGTTCCACGCACTGACCAATGCAGGGCACATCAGTTATGTAGAACTTGACGGAGATACTGCAAAGAATCCGGAAGCTTTTGAAGCTGTGATTCGCTGCATGAAGGAAAGTGGTATTGGTTACGGTTCCGTAAACCACCCGGTAGACAGAGATCCGGTCTGCGGTTACACAGGGGTGATTGATGATGTCTGCCCTCGCTGTGGACGTAGAGAAGGAGAAGCGGTTTCCATTGAAAAACTGAACGAGCTTCGTAAAAAATATCCGGATATTCCGGTTTACTTAGACGCAAATCATTAAAAGCCCGGCGGTGCGCCGACAGAAGGAGGACATTATGGCAGGAAAAGTATTACCAAACAATGGACAGGTAGGCGAAGATGTGAAATTTGACCGTATTCGCCGAATTACAGGATATCTGGTAGGTACGACAGACCGTTTTAATAACGCAAAACGTGCTGAGGAGAGAGATCGTGTTAAACACAGTTTGTCCTAAAAAGCTACGGATCGCAGGAACAATCAATGATTCGATCGTAGACGGCCCGGGAATCCGGTATGTAATTTTTACCCAGGGCTGTCCACATCATTGTCCGGGGTGTCATAATCCCCAGACCCATGATTTTTCCGGCGGTCAGGAAGCTGATGTTTCCCGGATCCTGAAAGAAATTTTTCAAAATCCTCTTCTCGGAGGCGTAACATTTTCCGGTGGAGAGCCTTTTTGTCAGGCGGAAGGTCTTTTGCCTATTGCGGAGGCCGTAAAAGAAAAGGGAAAGCATTTGATGATCTATACGGGATATTTGCTGGAACAGCTTCAGAAAATGGAGGATCCGGCAGTCCATCGGCTTTTGGAACTTGCTGATGTCCTTGTAGACGGTCCGTTTCTTCTGGCAGAGAAAAATCTGACCTTATCCTATCGTGGGAGTGAAAATCAGAGAGTGATCGACCTGGTCAAAACAAGAAGCGCCAAAGAAATCGTTTTATATCGAAGTGAATATGAAGATTTGTGGTAACATATCAAAAAGGCTGAGCGCTGCAGGCTCAGCCTTTTTTGATATGTTATTCGTTCATTTCGCCCCTTAGATTTGTTTCCATCAAAAGCTTGACCCGATCCGTATCGTAGCCGCAGCTAAAAAGATAATAAAGCTTTGCAATGGCTGCTTCTGTGGTCATATCGCTGGCAGATACTGCGCCGGATTCTACCAGATCATTACTGGTTGCATAAGTTCCCAAAGTTGTTCCGCCGCGCTGACACTGGGAGGTAACGGTAATGATCGTACCGTTTTTTGCAGATTTGCGGATTCCTTCTACCAATGCCTTGTTGTTTGTCGGAATATTTCCGCTTCCGAAGGCTTCTAAGACAACCGCTTTTAAATTGCTGTTGATCATGCTCTCAAACAGTTCAAACTGAAATCCCGGAAACAGCTTCAGAACGCCGATCGGAAAACTTTGAAGTTCTGTTAAATGCAGATTTTTCGGACGACTTGGAAGGGTCATGGCGCTTTCGTTATAGCAAATATCGATGCGTACTTCTGCAAGTGCCGGATAATCCGGAGAATCAAATGCCTGAAGTTCCTTGGATCCCACCTTTGTGGAGCGGTTTGCACGAAGCAGCTTTCCGCCAAAATAAATGCAGACCTCCCGGATCACCCCTTCACCGGCAATGATGATGGAATTGATCAGGTTATCCCGTCCGTCACTGCGGAGCTCACAAAGCGGAATCTGTGCGCCGGTAAATACCACCGGTTTATTTAATCCTTCCAGCATGAAGGAAAGGGCAGAAGCGGTGTAGGACATGGTATCTGTCCCATGTAAGACAACAAATCCGTCATAAGCGTCATAACGGTCTGCTATGGCCCTGCCGATGTGGTTCCATTCAGTCACTGCGATATTGGAAGAGTCCAGCAAAGGATCAAACTCTACCACGTCCCATGCAGGAAGTGCAGGGCTTTTCATTTGATGGATCTGATTGAGTAATGTATTGAAATAGTCTTTCTTAGGTGCATAACCATGTTCGGTAGGAACCATACCGATGGTTCCGCCGGTATATAAGATACAGACTCTTTTGTTTGAAATCATAGGTACCTCCGGAAAATAAATCTGTGATGGGAGCATTATATCATAAAAATCTGCATTTTAAAATATCAGTCCGTTCATTGATTTTGACAACCTGTTATGTTATAGTATCTTTGGTGTTTTTTGCATGCCTTTTTTTGTGATGCAAAAAATCTAATTACACTGAAGTCTTAGGAAAAAGAAATCTTCCTAAGCGTGAATAAGCATCAGAATGGAGTAATTGAATGAACCAGAACGAAACGAAAAGACAATATGAATTTATGGAGAAGGCCAAAGGCTATGTGCGTGCACAGTCAGAAGAACTGGGACGTCCTTTGACCTATTGTGTGACCACCTTCGGCTGTCAGATGAATGCACGTGACAGCGAAAAGCTTACCGGAATCCTGGAGGAGATCGGATATGTGGAAGCACCGGACGAAAAAGCGGATTTTGTAATCTATAACACCTGTACTGTCCGGGAAAATGCAAATCTGAAGGTTTACGGAAGACTTGGTGTGCTTCATGGATATAAAAAGAAAAATCCTCATATGACCATTGCACTTTGCGGCTGTATGATGCAGGAACCGGAAGTGGTGGAAAAATTAAAAAAGAGCTATCGATTTGTTGATATTATTTTTGGAACTCATAATATCTTTAAATTTGCAGAACTGATCGTTCGTAACTTTGAAGAAAAAGGAATGGTCATTGATATCTGGAAAGATACCCAGGAAATCGTGGAAAATCTGCCGAATGAGAGAAAATATTCCTTTAAATCCGGTGTTAATATCATGTTTGGCTGCAACAATTTCTGCAGCTACTGCATCGTTCCGTATGTGCGGGGAAGGGAAAGAAGCCGTGATCCGAAGGAAATCATTGCGGAGATCGAACGTCTCGTAGCAGATGGTGTTGTAGAAGTCATGCTCCTTGGACAGAATGTGAATTCCTATGGAAAAAACCTGGAACAGCCGATGACCTTTGCGGAGCTTTTGCAGGAGATTGAAAAGATCGAGGGATTGGAGAGAATCCGTTTTATGACTTCTCATCCGAAGGATCTTTCAGACGAATTGATTGAAGTTATGGCTAAATCCAAAAAGATCTGTAAGCATCTTCATTTGCCGCTGCAGTCAGGAAGCTCTCAGATCTTGAAGGTTATGAACCGCCGTTATGATAAGGAAAAATATCTGACACTGGTTGAAAAGATTAAAAAAGCGATTCCGGACATCGGACTTACAACGGATATTATCGTTGGATTCCCTGGTGAAACCGAAGAAGATTTCCAGGAAACCATGGACGTTGTGAGAAAAGCACGTTACGACAGTGCATTTACTTTTATTTATTCAAAACGTACCGGTACCCCGGCGGCAGCAATGGAAAATCAGGTGCCGGAAGATATAGTAAAAGATCGTTTTGACAGACTTTTAAAAGAAGTGCAGACTATTTCTCAGGAAATGACTGCCCGCTTTGCAGATACAGTACAGGAAGTGCTGGTTGAGGAAGTCAATGAACATAATAAGGAACTGGTAACCGGCCGTATGAGCAACAACCATCTTGTTCATTTTCCGGGGGATGCTTCCCTGATCGGTAAGATCGTTAAGGTACATTTGGACGAATGTAAGGGATTTTATTACCTTGGAAGCAGAGTTGAGGAGTAAACTATAGAAAAGGGTATCGAAAGATACAAAGGGTTTGATAATAAATGATACAGCAAAATCAGCTCAGTCCTATGATGCAGAAGTACATGGAAACAAAGGCTGAGTACCCGGACTGCATTTTATTTTACCGTCTGGGAGATTTTTACGAAATGTTTTTTGACGATGCAGTGAATGCTTCCAGGGAACTGGAACTGACACTGACCGGAAAACAGTGTGGTTTGGAAGAACGGGCACCCATGTGCGGTGTTCCGTTTCATGCCGTAGACACCTATTTGAACCGTCTCGTTTCAAAAGGCTATAAAGTGGCAATCTGTGAACAGGTAGAGGATCCAAAGACTGCGAAAGGTCTTGTAAAACGTGAGGTAACCCGGGTGGTAACACCGGGAACCAATCTGAACGCCTGTGCTCTTGACGAAGGAAAGAACAATTATATTATGAGTATCGTGTATCTTTCTGACCGCTACGGGCTTGCCATTGCAGATGTCACCACAGGAGATTTCTATACGACAGAAGTGGATTCTGACCGTAAGCTGTTAGACGAAATCAGCAAATTTGCACCATCAGAGATCGTGTGCAATGAAGCGTTTTTTGTCAGCGGCATCGACTGTGAGGATCTGAGAAACCGGCTGAACATTTCCATCAATTCACTGGAAAGCTGGTATTTTGACGATGAAATGTGCCGCCGCACCTTAGGAGAACAGTTTCATGCAGCGACAATGGAGGGCCTTGGTTTAAAAGATTATCCATGTGGTACGGTAAGTGCGGGAGCACTGATCAAATATCTTTTGGAAACGCAGAAAACAGAGCTTTCTCACATTTCCCATATTCAGTCCTATACAACAGGAAAATATATGGTTATTGACAGTTCTACGAGAAGAAATCTGGAACTGGTGGAAACTTTGCGTGAAAAAAATAAACGAGGTTCTCTCCTTTGGGTTTTGGATAAGACAAAAACAGCAATGGGAGCAAGAACCCTTCGAAGCTATATTGAACAGCCTCTGATTGAAAAGGAAGAAATCCTTGCCCGTCAGTCGGCTATTCGGGAACTGAACCAGAATGCGATTTCCAGAGAAGAGATCCGGGAATACTTAAATCCGGTATATGATCTGGAACGCCTTATCGGACGCATTATTTATAAAACAGCAAATCCGAGAGATTTTATTGCATTCAAATCGTCTCTTTCCATGCTTCCTTACATTAAAAGTCTTCTGCAGGATTTCAAAAGTCCTCTGTTAGGAGAGATCGAGGAAGAACTGGATCCTTTAGAGGATCTTTATTCTCTGATCGATGCGGCGATCATCGAAGAACCACCGTTAACAATTCGGGAAGGTGGGATCATTAAGGACGGTTATCGGGAAGACGTCGATAAATTCCGTCAGGCGAAGACTGAAGGAAAGTCCTGGCTTGCTGATCTTGAGGCAAAGGAAAAGGAAGCTACCGGGATCAAAAATCTGAAGATCCGTTATAATAAGGTGTTTGGTTATTATCTGGAAGTGACCAATTCCTTTAAGGATATGGTTCCTGAGCATTATATCAGAAAACAGACGCTGACCAACGCAGAAAGATACATTACACCGGAGTTAAAAGAACTGGAGGATATGATCCTTGGAGCGGAAGAAAAATTGACCGCACTGGAATATGATCTGTTCTGTGAAATCCGGGAGCATCTTGCAGGAGAGGTTTTAAGAATCCAGAAAACAGCCAAAGCCATTGCGAAGCTGGACGTATTTGCTTCTCTGGCGCTGGTAGCAGAAAGAAATAATTATGTTTGTCCGAAGATCAATGAAAAAGGGCTGATCGACATTAAAAACGGTCGTCACCCGGTAGTTGAAAAAATGATGAACAATGATATGTTCATTGCAAATGATACATATCTGGATGCAGGAAAGAATCGTGTATCGATCATTACCGGTCCAAATATGGCCGGAAAGTCTACTTATATGCGTCAGACTGCTCTGATCGTGTTAATGGCACAGATCGGAAGCTTTGTTCCGGCAGGCAGTGCAAATATCGGCATTGTAGACCGTATTTTCACCCGTGTCGGCGCTTCAGACGATCTGGCAAGCGGTCAGAGTACCTTTATGGTGGAAATGACTGAGGTCGCCAACATTTTAAGAAATGCAACACCGAACAGTTTGATCATTTTAGACGAGATCGGCAGAGGAACCAGTACCTTTGACGGATTGAGCATTGCATGGTCTGTAGTGGAACATGTCTGCAATCCGAAGATTCTGGGAGCAAAAACATTGTTTGCAACCCATTATCATGAACTGACAGAGCTGGAAGGTACTTTAGACGGTGTGAACAATTACTGTATCGCAGTGAACGAAAAAGGCGATGATATTGTGTTTCTGAGAAAGATCATTCAGGGCGGTGCAGATAAAAGCTATGGTATCCAGGTGGCAAAGCTGGCGGGAGTTCCGGAACCGGTGATCGAGCGGGCGAAGGAAATCCTTCAGGAACTGATCGAGAATGACATATCCGTAAAGGCAAAGGAAATCGCAGAGGAACTAAAAGCAAAAACAAAGCAGAAAAATCGACCGAAGAAATATGATGAAGTTGATCTGGAGCAGATGTCTTTGTTTGATACCGTGAAAAATGACGATATTATTGAAGAACTGCGCAACATCGATGTTTCCAATCTGACACCGATGGACGCATTAAATACGATTTACAGATTACAGAACAAGATTAAGAACCGGTGGTAAGCTATGGGAAATATTTCACTGTTAGATCAGGCGACGATCGATAAGATCGCAGCCGGCGAAGTCGTGGAACGTCCAAGTTCCGTTGTAAAGGAATTAGTTGAAAATGCCATTGATGCAGGGAGCAGTGCGATCACTGTTGAAATTCGTGACGGAGGGATTTCTTTTATCCGTATTTCCGACAATGGCTGCGGAATCGATCCGTCTGATATTGAAACGGCATTTTTACGTCATTCAACGAGTAAGATCCGTTCTGTGGAGGATCTGTTATCGATCCATTCACTGGGATTTCGAGGGGAGGCTTTGTCAAGTATTTCTGCGGTGTCCATGGTGGAGCTTTTAACTAAGACAAAGGAATCCATCTGCGGTATCCGTTATGTGATTGAAGGCGGAAAAAAACAGACCTTAGAAGAAGCTGCATCTCCGGACGGAACCACATTTTTTGTGAGAAACCTGTTTTATAATACTCCAGCGAGAAAGAAGTTTTTGAAGTCTCCGGTAACGGAAGCCGGCTATATTCATGAGCTGATGATCCGTCTGGCACTTTCCCACCCGGAGATTTCCTTTAAATTTATCAACAATGGACAGACAAAGCTTCACTCTTCCGGAAATCACAGCTTAAAAGATGTGATCTATCAGGTTTACGGAAGGGACGTTTCCCAGAATCTGGTAGAGGTGGATGCCCTGGAACAGGGAGTGCATATAAAAGGATATTTAGGAAAACCAAGTGTTTTTCGAGGAAATCGTAATTTTGAAACCTATTTTGTCAATGGACGTTATATTAAGAGCAGCATCATTGCAAAAGGGATCGAAGATGCCTACAAAGGTTATCTGATGCAGCATCAGTATCCATTCTGTGTTCTGCAGTTTGAAATGGACGGAAATGATCTTGATGTGAATGTACACCCTACAAAGATGGAACTTCGATTCTCCAATCAGCAGGCATTATATGATTTCGTATTCCGGACAGTGAGAGAAGGGCTTGACCGGAAAGAGTATATTCCTCAGGTGACTGTGCCGGAACCACAAAAAGAAGTTCTAAAGAAGGATCTTCCGAAAAAGGAATTCCCGAAAAAACAAATTCCACAAAAGGAAATTTCTAAGCAAGAAATTTCCAGAAAAGAAACAACCGCACAGGAACGGAATCTTGATTATTTTCTTGCACAAATGCGGGAACGGGTAAAGGCGGATTACGAAAGCCGAAAAAATCCGAGTCCTTATCAGAAAAAGTTTGAGCAGAAGCAGATTCCGCCGATGAAAACTGTTCAGGAAGAAAAAACACCTTACGGAACCGAAAAAAAAGAAAAAGAGAAAGAGCCTCAGCAGCTGGAGTTGTTTGAGAAAAAGCTTTTGGATCAGCAGACGATCAAGGAACATAAGATCATCGGTCAGCTGTTTGATACCTACTGGCTGGTGGAATTTGACGATAAACTGTTCATTATCGATCAGCATGCTGCACATGAAAAGGTGCTTTATGAGCGAACTTTAAAAGGGTTGAAGACAAAAGAGCACACTTCTCAGCTTTTGAGTCCACCGATGGTGTTATCCTTATCCATGCAGGAAGAAGAACTGCTGAAAAAATATAAGAATCATTTTACAGAGCTGGGCTACGAAATCGAACATTTTGGCGGTATGGAATATCAGATCTGCGCAGTACCGGGAAATCTGTATAACATTGATAAAAAGGAACTGTTCATTGAAATTCTGGATAATCTGGGAGAACTTTCCGGACGGTTAAATCCGGATCTTGTGACGGAAAAGATCGCTTCCATGTCCTGTAAGGCGGCTGTGAAGGGAAATATGAAGCTTTCCAGAATGGAGATCGAAAATCTGATCAAAGAGCTTTTGACATTGGAAAATCCTTATCAATGTCCTCATGGCAGACCGACGATCATTTCAATGAGCAAATATGAGATAGAAAAGAAATTTAAGAGAATTGTATGATGAAGAAACCTTTAATCGTTTTGACCGGACCGACGGCTGTGGGAAAGACAAAACTTTCCATTGCTCTTGCAAAGGCAGTGGGCGGGGAAATCATTTCCGCAGATTCCATGCAGGTTTATAAGTATATGGATATCGGATCCGCAAAGATCCGCCCGGAAGAAATGGACGGAGTACCACATTATCTGGTAGATGTGCTGGATCCGGCAGATGAATTTCATATTGTAAAATTTCAGAAAATGGCGAAAGAAGCGATGGAACAGATTTATGCTCATGGTCATATACCGATTCTGGTAGGAGGAACCGGTTTTTATATCCAGTCGATCGTCAAAGACATTGATTTTACGGAAAATGAAGAAAATACCGAAGTCCGTAAAAAGTGGGAGCAGTATGCGAAGGATCATGGTGCTGTGGCACTTCATGAAGAATTGAGAAAGGTGGATCCCGGATCGGCGGATACTATTTGCGCTGAGAATATCAAACGGGTGGTTCGTGCATTGGAGTTTTACGAACTGTCCGGCAAACGGATTTCCGAACATAATGAGGAACAGAAAGCCAAGGAATCTCCGTACCAATTTGCCTATTTTGTACTGAATGATCACAGAAATCTTTTATACGAACGCATTGAAAAGCGGATCGACGAGATGCTGGAAGATGGTCTGGTAGCAGAAGTACAGGGATTAAAGGATCGTGGCTACACCAGATCCATGGTTTCTATGCAGGGACTTGGTTATAAAGAAATTTTAGACTATCTGAACGGGGATCTTACCCTGGAGGAAGCGGTTTATATATTGAAACGTGATACAAGACATTTTGCCAAACGTCAGCTGACCTGGTTTCGACGGGAGAAAGAAGTGTCCTGGATCCATAAATATGAATACGAATACAATGATGAGAAGATTTTGGCGGCTATGCTGGGAATCTTAAAAGAAAAGCAAGTGATTGAGAAAGGATAAACAGATATGACAGAAACAAAGGCCATGTATCAGTCCATGGGAATTTCAAAGGAAGTTTATGAATTTGGAGCAGAAATTTTAGAAGGACTGAAAGAACGCTTTGAAGCAATCGATGAAGTTGCGGAATATAACCAGATGAAAGTTTTAAATGCAATGCAGAAATGCAGAGTCAGCGATATTCATTTTAACGGAACAACCGGTTACGGAATGAACGATATCGGACGTGATACGTTGGAAGAAGTTTATGCCAATGTGTTCCATACCGAAGATGCCCTGGTTCGTCCGCAGCTGGTCAGCGGAACTCATGCGCTGTCAGTTGCTTTAGCTTCCCAGCTTCGTCCTGGAGATGAACTTTTGTCTCCGGTTGGAAAACCATATGATACTTTGGAGGAAGTAATCGGTATCAGAGAATCTTTGGGATCTCTTGCAGAATACGGGATTACTTACCGTCAGGTAGATCTTCTGGAAGATGGATCTTTTGACTGGGAAAATATCCGCAAAGCGATTAACGAAAAGACAAAAATGGTAACCATTCAGCGTTCCAAAGGATATCAGACAAGACCGACCCTTTCCGTTTCAAGGATTGCGGAACTGATCAAATTTGTAAAAGAAATCAAACCGGACGTAATCTGTATGGTAGATAACTGCTACGGAGAATTTATTGAAACCATCGAACCGTCAGATGTAGGCGCAGACCTTTGTGTAGGTTCTCTGATCAAAAATCCGGGTGGCGGGCTTGCACCGATCGGCGGCTATATTGTTGGAAAGAAAGAATATGTTGACAAAGCAGCTGTTCGTCTGACTGCACCGGGGCTTGGTAAAGAAGTAGGTGCTTCTCTTGGAGTGATCGGCAGTTTTTATCAGGGATTTTTCCTTGCTCCGACTGTTGCAGCCGGTGCATTAAAAGGTGCGATCTTTGCAGCCAATGTATATGAAAAATTAGGCTTTTCTGTTGTACCAAACAGTGTAGAAAGCCGTCATGATATTATTCAGGCAATTACTTTCGGTACACCGGAAGGCGTGATCAAATTCTGTGAAGGAATCCAGGCAGCTGCTCCCGTAGACAGCTTTGTTGTACCGGTGCCGGAAGAAATGCCGGGATATGACAGTGAAGTCATTATGGCAGCAGGTGCATTCGTACAGGGATCCAGCATTGAACTGAGTGCAGATGCACCGATCAAGCCGCCTTATGCCGTATATTTCCAGGGCGGACTCACCTGGAATCACGCAAAATTCGGTATTCTGATGTCCTTACAGAAGCTTGTGGAAGCAAATCTTGTGACTTTATGATGCGGGTAATCATTATTGGCGGCGGTGCGTCCGGGCTGATGGCCGGGATTACTGCAGCCAGAAACGGTGCAAAGGTTACGATCCTGGAACATCAAACCCAGGTGGGAAAAAAGATTCTTGTCACCGGAAACGGCAGATGCAATTTTACGAACACAGATCAGGCTCTTTGCCATTATCACAGCGAAGATCCCTCTCTGATGAAAACAGCACTGGAACAGTTTTCCTGTCAGGAAACAGTAGACTTTTTTAAAGAATTAGGTGTATTTCCAAAGGATCGTAAGGGCTATCTTTATCCTCATTCCGATGCTGCCAGCGCAGTTTTGGAGGTTCTTCGTATGGAGTGCGAACATTTGAACGTGAAGATTGCCTGTCAGGTTCTGGTTGAGAAAATAGAAAAGAACGGGGATGTTTTTTTGATCCATACGCCGGGCTGGACCTATGAAGCAGAAAAATTGATCCTGGCAGCAGGCTCCAAAGCTGCACCTGCAACGGGATCTGACGGAAGCGGTTATACACTGGCAGCAGATCTGGGACATCAGATTCTGGAACCTTATCCGGCACTTGTCCAGCTTCTTTCCAAAGAGCGGTGTCTGGCTTCTCTGACAGGAATCCGCACAGATGCAAATGCGACACTTTTTGTTGAAGGACAGGAGGCAGCATCGAATCGGGGCGAGGTTCAGCTGAATGCCAACAATATTTCCGGGATTCCAATCTTTCAGATCAGTGCCTTTGCGGCAAAAGCAATGGCAGACGGAAAATCCTGTGAAGTTGTTCTTGATTTTCTGCCGGAGTTTTCAGAAAAAGAACTGGAGGAATATATCAGACAGCGGATTCATACCGGTGGTTATAAATCCCCGGTGAATTTTCTGACTGGATTATTTGCGAAAAAATTAAGTGAAGTTTTATGTGATCGATGTGGATTTTCCAAAAAACTGACAGCAGGAAAATTTTCAGAAGATAACATAAGTAAATTATGTAAACAAATTAAAAATTTCAAGATAACTATTTACGGAACCAAAGGTTTTGAACATGCACAATGCTGTGGCGGCGGCGTACCTTTAAGGGAAGTTGACCCACTGACAATGGAATCTCAGAAGGTACCGGGCTTATACTTATGCGGTGAACTTTTAGATGTGCATGGAGACTGCGGAGGATATAATCTTCAGTGGGCATGGACCAGCGGTTACCTGGCAGGAAAAGCAGTCAATGATTAAGATCAATCAATTAAAGCTTCCGATCAGTCACCAAAGGGAAGATCTGGAAAATAAAGTTTTTAAACTTTTAAAGATCTCTCCGGAAAAGGTGAAAAGGATCGAAGTGCTCAAACGTTCTCTGGACGCACGAAAAACGCCCTTGATGTATAATTATCAGCTGGGGGTTTTTGCAGATGGAGAAGAAAAAATCGTTAAAAAACTGAAAAATAAAGATATTACTCTGGGAACTTTCGTGGAATACCGGTTTCCGAAGACGGGAGAGGTGCCGCTTACTCAGCGTCCGGTGGTTATTGGTGCCGGTCCGGCAGGATTATTCTGTACGCTGATGCTGGCAAAAGCAGGATTTTCTCCGATCTTATTAGAAAGAGGCGAGGAGGTTTCGGAACGTCAGAAAAAGGTAGAACATTTCTGGCAGACCGGGGAACTGGATCCGCAGTCAAATGTACAGTTTGGTGAAGGTGGCGCAGGAACCTTTTCTGATGGAAAGCTTAATACCCTGGTAAAAGACACCCATGGGCGAAGTCGTTTTGTGCTGAAAACCTTTGTAAGATTTGGTGCAAAGGACGATATTTTATATGAAAGCAAGCCTCATATCGGAACAGATATTCTGGTAGATGTTGTACAGAATCTGCGAAAAGAGATTTTAGAGCTTGGCGGTGAGATTTATTTTCACAGTCAGGTGACAGATTTAAGATTAGAAAATGGTGCCATTACCGCTGTTTTGGTTAATCAAAAACAATGGATCGCCACACAAACAGTGGTTTTAGCCATCGGACACAGTGCCAGAGATACCTTCCGTATGCTTCTGGAACGTCAGGTTCCGATCCGCAGCAAAGCTTTTGCGGTAGGTGTTCGTATGGAACATCCACAGTCTCTGATCAACGAAAATCAGTATGGAAAGGATTATCCGGATTCCCTTCCGGCAGCCGCTTATAAACTGACGAGAAAGGTTTCCGAGGATCGGGGTGTTTACTCTTTCTGTATGTGTCCGGGTGGCTATGTTGTCAATGCATCTTCAGAAGAAGGCATGACTGCAGTAAATGGTATGAGCTATCAGGCACGTGACGGAGAAAATGCCAACAGTGCCATGATCATTTCCGTCAGACCGGAGGATTTCGGAAGTGAGGAACCTTTAGCAGGACTGGAATTTCAGCGTCAGCTGGAAAGAGCTGCTTATCGGGAAGGAAAAGGAAAGATTCCGGTACAGCTGTTTGGTGATTTCTGCAAAAATCAGGTCAGTACCAGGCTGGGAGAAGTTTCGGTGACAACCAAGGGGCAGTGGACTTTTGGTAATGTGCGCAGTATTTTCCCAGAAAATCTGGCAGCCGGTTTAGAAGAAGGAATTAAAGGATGTGAACATCTGATCCCGGGCTTTGCAAGAGAAGATGCCGTTTTACTGGGTGTCGAGAGCAGAACTTCTTCTCCGGTACGGATCGAACGAAACAATGACAGTCTGGAAAGTGACGTTCAGGGACTGTTTCCTTGTGGTGAGGGAGCAGGTTATGCCGGCGGCATTATGTCAGCAGCAATGGACGGCATAAAAGTTGCCGAAGCGATTGCAATGAAATTTAAACCATGTTATGATTAAAAAAAATTATGTAACCGCAACGGTAGACATAAAACTATTACGTCAACCTAGGAGGAAGTATGAGAGGCGTAGGAAAAAATTACTGGGCACTGACCCTGCTGATCCTGGCAGGAATCGTGCTGGGCAGTTTTATCGCAACATTGACAGCAGGAATCCCTGGACTTGGGTGGTTAAGCTATGGACAGACCTTTGGATTTGAAAGTCCGATTGTTCTGAACCTTGGCGTTATGATCCTGACCTTTGGTCTGACCATTAAGATCACCATTGCAAGCATTATTGGGATTATCGTTGCAGCGATCATTTATCATTTTATCTGATCGTTTCGCTGAAAAAGGGGAAGCACACGGAAAGGAATTCGATGAAAGAACCAACCGTGACAATGAAACATCTTCCGCCCCAAATGCAGCCTTATGAAAAATGCATTTCTTACGGACCGGAATTTTTAACGGACGCAGAGCTGATCGCTTGTATCATTCGCTCCGGAAACAGGGAATATACATCAGTTGCGTTGGCAGAGCAGCTTCTGGCACTCAGAAAGGGGAAGGAAGGCTTACAGGGACTTTGTAGTCTTTCCTACGAGGAATTGACAGAGGTTCCGGGCGTTGGGCGTGTAAAAGCTCTGCAGATCCAGTGTGCGATCGAGCTTGCCAGACGTATGAGCCGCCAGGAGGCGAAAAAAGCTTTGAATTTTTGTGATCCGGAGCGTATCGCCGCCTATTATATGGAAGATTTCAGACATAAGGAACAGGAACATATCCTGCTGCTTTTTCTAGACAACAAAAGTAATCTTTTAGGAGAAACGGTGCTTTTTACCGGTACAGTGAATGCAAGCATTATTTCTCCCAGAGAAATATATCTGGAGGCCTTAAAATTTCATGCGGTAGGGATTATTTTGCTGCACAATCATCCAAGCGGCGATCCTACACCAAGTGATGCAGACCGACGGATCACGCGAAAAGTGCGGGAAGCAGGCAGTCTGCTTGATATTCCGCTGTTGGATCACATTATTATCGGTGATAAAAAGTATGTGAGTTTTCACGAAGAAGGGTACTTATAGAAAGGGAAATACCATGGGAAATTTATGTTTTGGGATTGATTTAGGATCCAATAACCTGAAAGTATACTGCAAAGAAGGAGACCGTATCATTCAGCAGAAGAATATGGTGGCAGTGGAAAATAAAAAGAATATGATCGCTTACGGTGATGAAGCGTATGCAATGTACGAAAAAGCTCCGGCACATATTGAAGTATCCTATCCAATGTCCTACGGAAATATCGGCAGCATCAATCATCTGGAAGTATTTTTAAAGTCATTTTTGGAAAAAACTACAAAAGGAGCTTTGAAAGGAGCAGATTATTTTCTGGCTCTCCCGACAGATGTGCAGGATCGTGTGTTTACGACATTGATTCAGGACGCAGGATTAAAAGCCCATGGCATTCATATGGTAGACATGCCTGTAGCGGCAGGTCTTGGACTTGGAATCAATGTTAAAGAAGCTCAGGGTGTACTGGTTGTTGATGTCGGTGCAGATACCACAGAAGTTTCAATCCTTTCTCTGGGAGGAATTGTTATGAGCCGTCTGATCAAAGTGGGCGGAAACCAGATCGATGAAGCGATCATTTCAGCAGTGAGACGGGAACACAACTATTTTATCGGCAGCAAAACAGCAGAACAGGTTAAGAAAAAACTTGCTTATGCAGTGATTCCTGAAAATGCAAAAGAAGAAAAAATGAAGATCTGCGGAAGAAATATGGTACTCGGTCTTCCGGCAATGCTGGAAATCGATGCACAGTTTGTATCAGAAGCAATCAAAGATGTCTTAAAACAGATCATGGATACTGTAAAAGTTGTATTAGAGAGAACTCCGCCAGAACTGGGCGTAGATATGATCGAGAACGGTATTTATCTGACCGGAGGTGCATCACAGCTGAAAAATCTCGATCAGATGATTGCAAACAAAACCGGCATCAAAGTTGTTAGAGACGAGGATCCGGAACAGTGTATCGCAAGAGGACTTTGCAGAATCATCAATGAAAAAGAATTCCGTTCTCTTACTTTTGCAACAAAAGAGCAGGAATACAATTAAATTAGACTAGGAGTCATGGAATGAGAAGAAAAAAAAGAGATTCTATTCCAAGTAAATATATTTTAACAGGGATCGGTGCGGTCTGCATCGGATTCATGCTTCTTTCCTATGTGTTTGGTTTTCAGGGAGGCCCGTTAAATACGGTTACGGGATACCTGTTTGTTCCGATCCAGAAAGGAATCAATTATGTGGGCTGGTATCTGAGCGATCGTGCAGATAACCTGCAGGATCTTCGTATGGTTATGAAAGAAAGAGACGACCTGCAGGAGCAGGTGGATCAGCTGACCATTGAAAACAGCCAGTTGATGCAGGAAAAGTATGAATTAGAGGAATTAAGGGAACTTTATCAGCTGGATCGTTCCCATTCCAACTATTCCAAGGTTGCAGCCAATGTAATCGGAAAAGATACCGGAAACTGGTTTCACAGCTTTATCATTGATAAAGGCTCTAATGACGGAATTGAAGTTGACATGAATGTCCTGTCCGGCAGCGGTCTGGTTGGAATTGTAACCAAAGTAGGGGCTGACTGGGCACAGGTGCGTGCAATTATTGATGACACCAGTAATGTCAGTGCCATGATCTTATCAACGGCAGACAACTGCATGGTCAGCGGCAATCTTCAGTTGATGTCAGATGGAGTGATCTCAATCTCTCAGCTGAAAGACGATGATGATCAGGTAGAAATCGGAGCAAAGGTTGTTACTTCCCAGGTAAGTGATAAATATCATTCAGGCTTCCTGATCGGTTATGTGCAGTCTTTAGAAATGGACGCAAACAATCTGACGAAATCCGGGACGATCACACCGGCAGTGGATTTTGAACATCTCCGCTCGGTACTGGTGATCACAGAAATGAAGCGACAGATAGATCCAAATGAAACGGGGGCTGAAACATGATCAAAAAGAGAATCTCTCAGTTTCTGCTTGTGGCAGGCTGTTTCCTGCTTCAAAATACCGTACTGAAAACCTTGGAATTTGGTGCGGTAGCGCCAAACCTGCTTTTGGTGATCACTGCAGCCTTTGGGTTTATCGGCGGCAGAAAAGAGGGCATGTATATTGGTGTGCTCTGTGGTCTTTTGATCGATATATTTTATGGACAGTTGTTTGGATACTATACGCTTTTATATACGCTGATCGGCTATGTAAATGGATTTTTTCATGCCGTATTTTATGATCGGGATATTAAACAGCCGATGCTTTTAATCGCACTCAGCGATCTTGCCTATGGGCTGATCCAGTATTTTATCCAATTTCTTTTGCGTGGAAAATTTGATTTCGGATTCTATTTTTTGAATGTGATCATTCCGGAATTTTTATATACTGTGGTATTGACGCTGATCTTTTACCGCGGAATTCTGAAACTCTATGAAAAGCTTGATACATGGACAATACAGGGAGTGTAGAAGAATTTGTTTGATGATTTTAAAGAGTGGTTGTTTGGTTTTATCAAATCAAGAAATTTTGTACTGACAGCAATCTTTTTCGGCTGTTTTTCAATCCTTCTGGCGAGAGTGTTTTATCTGCAGATCGTCAAAGGTGCAGAATATCAGGAGACATTTTCACTAAAACTGGAAAGAGAGGTCACGACAGCAAGTACCCGCGGAAATATTAAAGACAGAAACGGGAACCTGCTTGCTTACAGTGAGCTTTCTTATTCTGTTGCAATCGAAGATAACGGAACCTATGAAACAACAAAAGAAAGACAGCATAGTCTAAATGATACCATTTACCGTCTGATTAAACTGGTAGAGAAAAATGGTGATGAGACTATCAATGATTTTGGAATCATTTATCAGGACGGAAAGTACCGGTTCGTAGATGAGGGAACGAAGCTTCTGCGATTTAAAGCAGATGTTTACGGTCGCACCAAGATCGATCTTCTGGAAACAGAGGAAGAACTTGCAACAGCGGATCAGATTATGGACTATATGTGCGGCGAAAAGAGATTTCGGATCGATGACGGCTCCTACAGTTTATCTGCAGATCGTCAAAGGTGCAGAATATCAGGAGACATTTTCACTAAAACTGGAAAGAGAGGTCACGACAGCAAGTACCCGCGGAAATATTAAAGACAGAAACGGGAACCTGCTTGCTTACAGTGAGCTTTCTTATTCTGTTGCAATCGAAGATAACGGAACCTATGAAACAACAAAAGAAAGACAGCATAGTCTAAATGATACCATTTACCGTCTGATTAAACTGGTAGAGAAAAATGGTGATGAGACTATCAATGATTTTGGAATCATTTATCAGGACGGAAAGTACCGGTTCGTAGATGAGGGAACGAAGCTTCTGCGATTTAAAGCAGATGTTTACGGTCGCACCAAGATCGATCTTCTGGAAACAGAGGAAGAACTTGCAACAGCGGATCAGATTATGGACTATATGTGCGGCGAAAAGAGATTTCGGATCGATGACGGCTCCTACAGTGCGGAAGATCGGTTGAAAATCTTAAATATCCGCTATGCAATGAGCTCTAACAGCTACAAACGTTATGTAAAAACAACCGTATCGTCTAATGTATCAGAAAGAACCGTTGCAGCAATCCTGGAAAATATTACAGATCTTCAGGGAGTTTCCATCGAAGAAGATTCTATTCGTGTTTATCCGGACGCAAAATATTTTGCAGCATTGATCGGATGGATCGGCAAGGCTTCTGATGAGGAAATCGAAGGATTTAACGAAGAACTGGGGGAAGAAAAGTATCAGTTAAATGATATCGTGGGAAAATCCGGGGTAGAACAGTACATGGAACTGGAACTGCAGGGAACCAAGGGATCCCAGATTATTGATGTAGACAGCGTTGGACATATTTTGAATGTGGAATCTGTCGTAGAGCCGATTTCCGGAAATGACGTTTATCTTTCTATCGATAAAGATCTGCAGATCGCCTGCTACAATATTCTGGAGCAGAAACTTGCAGGTATATTATTAGAAAAAATTACCAATACTAAAACCTATACATCAACAGGCAAGGCAAAAGATATCAAGATTCCAATCTATGATGTTTATTATGCATGCTTTGACAACAATATCATCGATATCAACCATTTTACGGCAGAAGATGCAACAGAGCTGGAAAAGAGCGTTTATGAGCGATTCCTTCAGAAGATGGATTCTGTGATTCAAAATCTTGAGATGGAATTAGCGAATCCAAATGCCAAGGCTTATAAAGATCTTTCCCTGGAAATGAAAAATTATATGAGTCATATTGTCAGCAGTGCCTGTCTGATGGGAGAAAACAATGTTTTAAATCCGGACTCTGCGGATCCTATGTATAAAGCATGGCATACAGAGGAAAGCATCAGCCTGAAAACCTATCTGGAATATGCCATTTCTCAGAACTGGATCAATGTATCAAAGATCGCACCGGACAGAGCTTATCTTGATTCCGAAGAAATTTTTCTTGCACTGATCGATTATATTTCAGATAGCTTACGGGAAAATAACGCATTCGGAGAACTTCTGTACCGTTTTATGCTGCAGGACGATCTGATCAGCGGAAGGGATACGGCACTCCTTCTTTACGAACAGGGAGTTTTAGATTCGACAGACGATGAAGAATATACAAAGCTGATTGCCGGTGCCATGTCCGCTTATGATTTCTTTATTGCCAAAATCCGGAATTTGGAGATTACGCCGGGGATGCTGGCACTGGAACCATGCAGCGGTGGAATCGTTGTGACAGATCCGAATAACGGAGACGTTCTTGCCTGTGTGACTTACCCGGGCTTTGACAATAACCGTTTGACAAATACAATGGAAGCCGATTACTACAGTCAGCTTCTGAATGATAATGCAAGACCGATGTACTCACGTGCAACACAGGAAAAAACCGCACCGGGTTCCACTTTAAAACCGCTGGTTGGTATGGCCGGCTTATGCGAGGGCGTAATCACAACCTCTCCGTCCAATACCATTACCTGTACCGGAGTTTACACAAAGGTCAGCAATCACCCAAAATGCTGGGTTTACACACAGCGTGGAGGATCTCATGGAGCAGAGAACCTGATCAATGCAATCAAGGATTCCTGCAACTGCTATTTCTATGAGGTTGGTTTCCGCCTGGGAAGTACGGGAAATGGGCTTTCCAATGACCTGGGACTGGAAAAACTGAAAAAGTATGCGACCATATTTGGCCTTGGAGATAAATCCGGACTGGAAACAGAGGAAAGTGAACCGCAGATTTCCAAAAACGATATCGTGCCGTCAGCGATCGGTCAGGGAAGCCATAACTATACGGTTTCCCAGATTGCCAGATACGTTACGACTGTGGCAAACAGCGGCACCTGCTACAATCTGTCCCTGCTTGATAAAGTGACAGATTCCAAAGGAAATTTAGTTGAAGAATATGGTTCAACGGTGTATAATGAATTAGATGTACCGCAGGAATATATGTCTGCGATTCAGCAGGGAATGAACGCCTATGCAATGAATTCCAGTGCTATTAACGGTATAGGAATTTCCAGTGCAGGTAAGACAGGTACTGCTGAACAGTCAGTCAATCATCCAAACCATGCGCTGTTCATTGGTTATGCACCATATGAAAATCCGGAAATTGCGTTAGCAGTTCGAATTGCCAATGGTTATACCTCTGCGAATGCAGCTTCGATTGCAGCAGATGTTTATCGATATCATTTTGATCTCGTAGAAAAAGAGGAATTATTAAATGGTGAAGCCTCCGCTTCCGTCGGTACGGTGGCAGGAGACTAGTAGGAGTGTTATGGAACAACCAGTAATGATTAAAAGTAATAAATATGGACTTACCGTTTGGTTAGATGCGGAACCGACATTTGCGGAACTGCGGAAATTTGTTGCTGAGAAATTTGCAGAATCCAAAAAGTTTTTTAAGGGTGCAGAACTTGCCATCGCATTTGAGGGACGGGAACTGACTCAGGACGAGCAGATTCTTCTGGTACAGGATATGATCGCCAATGCAGGCATCAAAGTACCATGTATCGTAGATGTTGATGTGGCAAAAGAAGCCGTGATGAAGCAGGCAGTCGAGCACACAAAAGCCTCTGCGGATATGGAAGGCAGTGACGGAAAATTTTATAAAGGAACTCTGCGTTCAGGTCAGGTGCTGGAATCAGAAACCAGCATTGTGATCCTGGGTGATGTGAATCCGGGAGCCACTGTTGTTTCAAAAGGAAACGTAGTAGTTCTTGGTACTTTAAAGGGAAGCATCTATGTAGGTGCCGGCGGAAACGAAAATACTTTTGTAGCCGCATTATCAATGGATCCAATGCAGATTCGTATTGCAGATCATATTGCACGTAATTCCGACAGTCCGGAAAAGAAAGACAAGAAAAAACTTTTGAAAAAGAAGGACAAGCAGGAAGAACAGCCGATGATTGCATACGTGGAAGCTGGAAATATATATATTGAACCTATTACAAAAGAAGTATTAGCAGATATAAATATATAAACCGATGGAGGAGTTTAAAGAATGAGTGAAGTAATTGTAATTACATCCGGAAAAGGCGGCGTAGGAAAAACTACGACAACTGCCAACTTAGGTACAGGACTTGCTAAATTAGATAAGAAAGTAGTTATGATCGATACAGATATCGGACTTCGTAACCTGGACGTTGTTATGGGGCTTGAAAATCGCATCGTATATAACCTTGTAGATGTAATCGAAGGCAACTGCCGTATCAAACAGGCACTGATCAAAGACAAACGTTATCCAAACCTTTGCCTGCTTCCATCTGCTCAGACAAGAGATAAGACTTCTGTAACACCGGAACAGATGGTAAAACTCATTGATGAATTAAGAGAAGATTTTGATTACATACTTCTTGATTGTCCTGCCGGAATTGAACAGGGCTTTAAGAATGCCATTGCAGCAGCAGACCGTGCATTGATCGTTACAACACCGGAAGTTTCTCCGGTACGTGATGCGGATCGTATCATTGGACTTTTGGAAGCAAATGAAATCCACAAGATCGATCTGATCGTAAACCGTCTCCGTATGGATATGGTAAAACGCGGTGATATGATGTCTATTGAAGATGTTATGGAAATCCTTGCCATCGATCTGATCGGTGCGGTTCCGGATGATGATAATATTGTTGTTTCTACAAACCAGGGCGAACCGTGTGTCGGAGATGACTCTTTGGCTGGTCAGGCTTACATGAACATCTGTAAGCGTGTAATGGGTGAAAAAGTAGAATTTCTTGATTTAAACGTGAAAGAAGGTTTTTTTAAAAAGCTCAGCAAGCTTTTTAAATAAGAGGGGGTTACAGAATGGCATTATTGGATTTTTTTAAGAAAAAATCTTCAGGGAGTATGGCAAAAGATCGTTTGAAATTATTGCTGATCTCAGATCGTGCCAACTGCTCACCTGAAATTATGGAAGCGATT
>CAZOJX010000016.1:0-23311 GCA_964580255.1 uncultured Lachnoclostridium sp.
GTTTCCACTTACACTATTCTCCCCAGCATAGCTGGGGGATTAGACTTTTCATTTAACTCCAAATTTTCAACAACAGCCAAATAAGCAGAGCACCGGCGATCAGATACACGGATGCAATAAGAAGCACACTTTTTAATGCTCCCATGATCACCCATCTGCGCTCCTGTCTGGTCAGTTTGATCTCAGGCTCCTGAATCTCTTCATTTTCCTGGTCGTCATATGCTTCCCATGAACGCTTCATATCGGTCTCTCCTCTCACTTTTTAAGCTTTTATTTCGCATCATTATACAGATGACATACCACGTAATGTCCCGGTTCCACTTCTCTTTGTACCGGTGCCTCATGCTTACATTTTTCCATGCAGTGAGCACAACGGGTATGGAACTTACAACCTTCCGGTGGATTTGCCGGGGAAGGAATGGAGCCTTCTAAAACGATACGCTCCTTCTTTGCCTTTGGATCCGGTACCGGAATCGCTGAGAACAGTGCTTTTGTGTATGGATGTAACGGATTCTTGAAGATATCATCTGTTTCACCATATTCCACCAGATTACCAAGATACATAACACCTACGGTATCTGAAATATGCTCTACAACGGATAAGTCATGAGAGATAAACAGGTAAGTTAAATTACGTTTTTCCTGTAATTCTTTCAATAAGTTGATGATCTGTGCCTGAATGGATACGTCCAGTGCAGATACCGGTTCGTCACATACAACGAATTCCGGATTTAATGCAAGCGCTCTGGCAATGCAGATACGCTGACGCTGTCCGCCAGAGAATTCATGCGGATAACGGGTTTTATGGAACGGCTGCAGACCGCAGTCATCCATTACCTGATCAATATAATCATCAAACTGCTCCTTCGGAACGAGATTATGTTCACGTACCGCTTCCCCAATGATCTCACCTACCGGGAGACGCGGAGAAAGGCTTGAGAACGGATCCTGGAAAATGATCTGCATCTTCGTTCTTAAGTCACGCATTTCCTTGCTGCTTAAGTCATAAACTTCCTGTCCGTTAAACAGAATCTGTCCGGAAGTTTTTTCTCCTGCAAGACGTAAGATCGTACGACCCGTGGTTGTTTTACCACAGCCGGATTCTCCTACGAGCCCCATAGTCGTACCACGTTTTAAGTTGAAAGTAACGCCGTCAACTGCTTTGACATGTCCTACAGTCTTAGAAAGCATTCCCTCTTTGATCGGGAAATATTTCTTTAACTGGTTTACCATCAGAATGTACTGTGGATCATAGGTTACAGGTTCAAATTCAGGCGTAATGTTCTTTTTGTTTGCCATTTATTTGTCCTCCTTTCCCTTGCATCCTTCGCAGTAGCGATAGCAGCTTACTTTATGTGTTTCACTTAAGCTGATTTCCGGAGGATAATCTCCTGCACAGCTGTCTACGCACATTTCGCAGCGGTCTTTGAAATAGCAG
Source organism: uncultured Lachnoclostridium sp. (assembly GCA_964580255.1). Taxonomy (GTDB): domain Bacteria; phylum Bacillota; class Clostridia; order Lachnospirales; family Lachnospiraceae; genus HGM12587. Next base: position 1,439 of record CAZOJX010000016.1, read on the forward strand.
TAGTTCGGCATATCTACCGGGTTTGGCACCTTACCAGGAATAGAGTAAAGCTTGTCTACTTTCTTTCCTACAACCGGTTTGGAAGCCATCAGACCGATGGTGTATGGGTGGGACGGATGCTCGAAGATTTCTTCTGCAGTTCCTTTTTCCACAACACGGCCTGCATACATAACAACAATATAATCAGCCATCTCTGCAATTACACCAAGGTCATGGGTAATAAGCATGATGGAAGAATTGATCTGATCCTTTAAGTTACGAAGAAGATCCAGAATCTGCGCCTGAATGGTAACGTCCAGAGCAGTTGTCGGTTCGTCTGCAATGATTAGTTTCGGATTACATGCTAATGCGATCGCGATCATGACACGCTGACGCATACCACCGGAAAGTTCATGAGGGAACATTTTGTAAACACCCTCGCTGTTGGCAATACCAACCATTTCAAGAAGCTCAATGGCACGAGCCTTGATATCTTCTTTTGTCTTTCCTTCACCGTCATGGAGCTCGATGACTTCTTCAATCTGTCTACCGATACGGAACACAGGATTTAAGCTGGTCATTGGCTCCTGGAAGATCATAGCCACCTGATTTCCGCGGATGCCCTGCATTTTTTCCTGCGGCATCTTTGAGACATCATAGGCTTTTTCTCCGCCCATGTTTAAACGGATCTCGCCTTCTACGATCTGTCCCTGCGGTCTCTGTAAGAGCTGCATTAAGGAAAGACTTGTTACGGATTTTCCGCATCCAGATTCCCCTACGATACCTACGGTTTTTCCGGTCGGTACTTCGAAGGTAACACCGTCAACACTCTTTACCACACCTGTATCTGTAAAGAAATAAGTGTGAAGATTGTCAAATTCTACTGCATTCTTTGAATCATGCATCTGTGTCAGGTATTCTGACTCAGGAACATTTTTTCTTTTACGCTTCTTTTCAAACTCATCGGTGATCTTACGGTTTTGTTTTGAGATACGGCGGGATTCTTTCGCTGAAAGATACCCTTCTGCATTCTTTTTAGCCATAGTTTCCTCCTTACCGTTTCATTTTCGGGTCAAACGCATCGCGAAGACCGTCACCTACAAAGTTAAAACCAAGCACGGCAATCAAAAGACAGATGCCGGCAGGGATCCAGATGAACCAATAATGAGTCATAACGTACGCATCATTGACGTCTGTAATGATATTTCCCCAGGAAGCAAATGGGAACTTTACACCAATACCCAGGAAGGATAAGGTTGCTTCCATAATGATCGTAGATCCAAGACCCATGGTTGCATTTACAATGAGCTGTGGGATTACGTTCGGAATCAAATGTTTAAAAATACGGCGTTTTACGCTGATACCGCAGGCCTCTGCCGCTGTCATAAATTCCTGTTCACGTAAGGACAGGATCTGTCCGCGGACAAGACGGGCGATTCCCGGCCAGCCAAGAAAACCTAAAATGAGCATCAGGTAGAACATACGGGTCATCGGTTCCACTTTCATGGCATCCATAGCAGCACCCAGGATAATGATCAGTGGCATTGACGGAATACAGTAGAAAATATCTACGATTCGCATGATCAGGTTATCCACCCATTTTCCAAAGTAACCGGCCATACCGCCTAAAACAACGCCGATAGCCACTTCGATAAATACAACGATGAAACCGATGATCAGGGATACACGACCGCCGTACATCAAACGAACGAGCATATCCATACCATTTTTGTCTGTTCCAAGAGGATGTTCCTTGGTCGGACTTGCATAGGTATCATATACATAGGTTTCTTTTCCTCTAGTTACAGCCCAGATTTCTGTAGTTGCATCATAAACGATCTTACAGGTATCTTCTTCACCGTACTGATCCACAAACTGGAATTCTGTTTCGCCGTTTTCAATCGTTTCAGCCACTGCTTCTTTGAATGCACGGTCTAAAATAACCCCGTTTTCTACAGGAGATACAACGAAACGGCTGATATAACCTACAATCTCACCGCCGGAAAGGATATTTGCTTCTCCGTCCAGTGTATAATCTTTACCGTTTGCGCTGAATGCGGTTTCACCTGCAGTATATGCTTTTAAAGCAGCATATTTTTCATCAAAGGTAAACTCCACGCTTTCTCCATTAACAATGTCTTTGAATGCAATGGCAAGGGTTGTGTTACCGCTTGAAATTTTGTAAAAGTCTGTTCCTTCTTCTGTGATATCATATACCACATCCTTGTATTCAAAAGAAGCTTCTTTCTTCTGATATGCAAGCTGGAACTTTGCCTGCAGAACGCTGTCAAATTTCTGGTTTTCTGCGGACATATAACGGAAATCCTTATTCTGTGTGACTCCGGCGTAATCCTTCATCTGGATCTCATAGCGATAGAACTGTTCATCCTGCTCATACGGCATGATCAATCCTCCTACAAAGGAGAAAAGAAACATGGAAATGAGCATGATCATACCGATTACCGCAAGGCGGTTACGGAAGAATCTTTTCGCTACCAGGGCACCCGGAGAAAGAACCTTCACACGACGGTCATCATTTAAGGAATAGGATTCATTTTCAATGTTATTTTCGGATTCTAAATTTTCCAAATTCTTATCTTTCATAACAGGTCCTCCTTCCTACGCAAATCTTACACGAGGGTCTACCACTGCGTATAAAATGTCGGAAATCAGATTTCCTGCCAATGTTAAAACTGCTAAAAATGTCATATAGAACATGGAGAATGGAATATCTCCAATAAGCATCGCCTGATAAGACGTAAAACCGATACCCGGAATAGAGTATAAAGTCTCTGTGATCATGGCACCGGAGAATAATGATGGTAAAGAACCACCAACGATAGTTACCAGCGGGATCAGCGTATTGCGGAATGCATGCTGGTAAATAACTTTCTTTTCAGATAAGCCCTTTGCTCTTGCAGTACGGATATAGTCTGCATTTAATACCTCCAACATGTTGGTACGGGTATAACGCATTAAGGAACCTACGGATACGATTACCAAAGTCGTAATTGGTAATACCAAATGATTTGCTTTGTCTAAAAACTGTCCCCAGGCATCTAACTGGGCATAATTACGGCCTACGAGACCGAACAGATCAAACCATCCAAGTTTTACGGAGAAAACCAGTTTTAAGATGGTTGCAAAAAAGAATGTCGGCAGAGAAATACCTACCAGCGCACTGGCTGTAATGGCATAATCTGCTTTGGAATACTGTTTTGTTGCGGCGATAACTCCCAGCGGAATTGCAATGATCAGCTCAAGTACCATAGCAATCGCACTCATTGTAAATGACAGCCAGATAACATCATTAAACTTCTCAATTACCGGAACTGTATATTTCCAGCTATCACCAAAGTTCCCCTGAACTGCCTGTCCTAACCATGTCAGGTATCCTGTAAAGATCCCTTTGTCCATACCGTATGCCGCATTTAACTGCATCAGCCATTCTTCGTATGATTTAGCTCCCGGCTTAGAGGCAAGCTGCATCGCCATTGTTTCCACATAAGAACCCGGCAGACATCTTAAGATCGCATAAATGATTAAAGATGTGCAAAACAAAATCATGACGGATAAGCCGATTCGTTTTAAAATATATTTTTGCATGCGGTGTTTTTCCTCTCTAATATTCAATGAAATTCTGTATTTCACAAAAATGAGGAACCGATCCTGCGGGACCGGTTCCCACTTCATTTTTTATCTGATGATGCTCAGATTATTTTACACAAATGTTCTGAACTTCAGATTTCCATGACCAGAATGGAGTCATGTCTGTTGGCAGAGTAGAAACATCAACACGTTCTGTAGAAACTGTGTAAGCTTCTGAACGCTGGTAAACCGGAATTTCTACACCCCAGTCCATGATGATTTCCATAGCTGCTTTGTACAGACCTTTACGGTAAGACTGCTCTGTAGACTGACGAGCGTCCATGATCAATGTGTCGAGATCTTCATCATTGATTCTGTAGTAGTTTGTAGAACCTGTGCTGTGGTATAACTGGAACATATCAGGGTCAGAAGATGCCTGCCATGCTGCACACCACATTTCAGCAACACCGTTCTGGTAAGAAGCGAAGAGGTCTGATGCGTTTGCCATATCGTTTACTGTGAAAGTAAATCCGATCTTAGCAAAAGCATCTGCTGCATTCTTAAGGATTAAGAATGTTGGGTGGTCACCGTTTCCGCCTGCACCGATGTTTACTGTGTATTCAAGTTTTGCGCCTTCCGGAGCTGCTGTTAATTTACCGTCTGTTACTGTGTAACCAGCTGCTTCGAAGTATCCTAATGCTGCATTTAATGCTGCATCATATTTTGCTGCTGCATCCATATCAGCTGTGTAGATCGGATTTCCTTCTACGTCAACAGAGTATGCTACTGTGTATCCGTCATCTGTAACCTGTGGAGCTGCCCAAGAAGTGTTAGAGATTGGGTAGTTGATTACGGATGCTGTTTCACCATAGTAAGAATCGATTCCTTCATCACGGTAAGCAGCAATTACTGTACCGATTGCTTTACGAAGGTTTTTAGAAGCATCAGATGCAGGGTCGTTTCCAACTTTTACGTTGTCAGCGCTGATACCCATGTATCCGTATCCTCTGTAGTCGATCAGTTTTGTAGTAATGATGCTTCCTTCAAGATCATCACTGCCGTTGATCTCTGCAATCTTATCTCTAACTTCGTTAGAGTAAGACGGAGCTGCGATATCAAGTGTTCCTGTCTGGAAACCGTTGATCATATCAGCTTCTTTTGTTTCGATCATGTTGAAGTATTTTGTCTTAGGAGCGCCTAAGTAGTAGTTTTCGTTTGCTTCCATGTAAACAACGCCGTCTGCACAGTTCTTGAAGATGTAAGGACCTGCGCCCATCGGTTCTGTTGTTTTTGCACGTACGGAGGAAAGATCACCTTTCGGGAAACCGAATTTATGATTTTCATAATCGTACTGAGCTTCGTCACCATAGTAGTGAAGCGGAGCGATTGGCTGACCCATCTGGTAGATCATTGTAGCATCTAATTCGCTTGCAACGATACGTACGCTGTAGTCACCTGTACGCTGGATACCTTCTACATAGTCAACAGAGTCTGCGATCTGGATACCGAGGCTGTAATCAGCATAGTCTGCCATTAAGTCAGGGATCAGAGAACCTGCTGTTTCTGTAGAGGACATTGTGATGATATCCCAGTCATACATTTCACAAAGTTTGTAGAATACATCAAGTGCTGTAGCACCATCTTCTACTTCGATACCCCATGCTGCAGCTGCTTCAGGGATATTGTCTTCTGCACCATAGCCTAATGCTACACAGTAATCAATGATTTCCTGTGCAAAAGTTTCACCTGCTGTTTCAAGGCTTGCCCAGAATGCTGTCTGAGTAGCTTCATCCCAGTATGTGAAATCTGTGTTGTCTTTTCCTGCTTTTACTAACAGGTTGAATAAAGTATCCATACCTGTACGATATTCTTCAACACCAAGGATTGGCTGAGAATATAAAGTAGCGGATCCATCATAAGACGGGTCAAGCATTACATAGAGACCGAAGATAAAGTCATCGATGTCTGCAGTTGTTCCGTCAGTGAACTGGATGTCATCACGCATTGTGATATCATAGTATACAGTGCCATCTTCGTTTTCTGTGATCACGATGTCTGATGCACCATAGTAGGTGTAATCTGTTCCGTTGTAAGAACGGGTTTCACCTTCGATTCCGTTAAGGATCGGGTTAGATACACGGTCAACACCCATCATGTAAACCTGTGTAAAATCAGCAACGTCCTGATCGTCTGCTGATGCTGCAAAGAATGGAGAGAATTTGTTTTCAAATCCAGTTGCAGCAGCTACTAATGTACCTTCTTCTGCTGTTGCAGCGGCTTCTGTGCCAGGTGTTTCAGTAGCTTCTTCTTTTGAACCACAGCCAGCAAGTAAGCTGATGGTCATTGTCAGTCCTAATAAAAGGGCTAACAGTCTTTTACTTTTTCCCATAAAAGTTTTCCTCCTACATAATATTGCATACACGCATTACAAACGCATATAGAGTGCATTATAGCTTTTCCGACACTTTTTGTCAATTCACTTTTGTAAAGCATCAACGCATTTCCTGCTTTTCCCATGGCATTTTTTGCACAATCTTAAAAATTGCCAATGCCAGAAGCAGGGTAACTGCTTCCAGTCCCAGAAAACAAAGGATTGCAAAAAGCTTTTCTTCTGTTCCATAGCGGATCACATAGAAAAGCTCTCCTGCCAAAGAAATCCCGGAAAAGAGCATTGTGATTCCTGTGCGTATCGGAAGCTTTTCGATACTTGCCTGATAAATGTAGGAACGAAGCGGAAGCTTCCCTTCTGTCAGACGGATCATTCCCCAAAGAACACTCATGGCTGCCACAAAACTAATAATATAAGGAAGGATCACGTAGAATCTGTTCACTGCGCCCGGAGCATCGAAAAATCCAGCTCCCACAGAGCAAAAGACCAACAGGATTCCCAAAATCCAAAGGATCAGAAGTGTACGTTTGTACGCTTCCGGCTCTTTCTTCCACTCATAAACGGTTCCTTCATAAGTGTATCCGCCTTTTTCATTTTTCTTAAAATCATTTAAATAGGCTTTTCTGCCTTTGTATTTCTTTTCAGCCATCTTAAGCAATTCCTTCTAAGTCAAAGCCTTCCAGCCATTTCTTTGCGGTTTCGCAAACACCTCGCAAAGTTTTTTCTTCAAACGGACTTTCCATGCCTGCATTTTTCAGAAGATCTGTGAACACACAGCTGCCGCCCTGTTTTGTATAAGCCATATAATGTGCCCATGCATTTTTCTGGTCTTCTACCTGCAATGCCCAGAACTGTAATGCCACTGTTTGTGCCAGGCAGTAATCAATATAATAAAATGGGCTGGAGTAAATATGGTGCTGTCTCTGCCAGCCTTCCCCTTCACTATAGAACGGAATCTCTCCGTCCAGTCTCATCCACGGCATATAAGTTCCCAGGAGTTCTTTCCATACACCGTGTCTTTCCTTCGGTGTCATATCCGGTCTTTCATAGACGATATGCTGGAAATGATCCACCATGGTTCCGTAAGGAATAAAGGTCAGTGCACCTGATAAATGGCTGTAGTAGAATTTCTTGGTATCTTCTCCGAAGAATCCTTCTGCCCACGGCCATGCGAAGAATTCCATGGACATGGAATGTACTTCACAAGCTTCCAATCCCGGCCAGATGGTAGACTTCGGCACACGTTTTCTGTTCATCCATGCAGCAAATGCATGACCTGCTTCGTGGGTTACAACCTCTACATCATGCTGGGTTCCGTTAAAGTTTGCGAAAATGAACGGCACTTCATAATCCGGAATGCTGGTGCAGTATCCGCCGCCGGCTTTTCCTTTTGTGGAAAGAACATCTAAAAGTTCATTATCCAGCATCATATTGAAAAATTCACTGGTTTCCGGAGAAAGTTCATCATAAAACTTCTTGCCCTGAGCAAGGATCTCGTCCGGTGTTCCAAAAGGCTTCGGATTTCCGGAACGAAATTCCAGCGCATTATCTGCAAAGCTCATCGGATATTCTTTTCCAAGACGTTTGGCCTGTTCTTTATAAATTTCGTCTGCTACAGGAACCAGGTATTTTACCACTGCTTCACGGAATTTTTCTACATCTTCCTTTGTATAGCAGTTTCTCTGCATACGATAGTAGCCAAGCTCTGTATAACCGTCATAGCCTAAAGCTCTGCCAATCTTGTCGCGAACATGAACCAGCTTGTCATAAAGATCGTCCAGTGCTTCCTGATTGTCCTTATACCACTGTCCTTCTGCCTTCCATGCAGCCAGTCTTCTTTCATCATCTGCATCATTTTTCAGCGGTGTGATCTGGGAAAGGGTATAAACATTTCCTTCAAACGGAATCTGTGCAGAAGCCAGCAGCTTTTCATACTCTGTTGTCAGCTTATTTTCTTCCTGCAGCATCGGAATGATTTCCGGTGAGAAGGTTTTCTGTGCCATTTCTGCATTGACAAACATTAAGTTTCCGTATTCTTTTTCAAATTCCGGACGGAACTTACTCTCTAAAAGTGCCTCGTTCCAGTTCTGGGTATACTCTGTGATCTCCGGCTCTGCCGCATCCAGGACTTTCATTTCTGAATCATAAAATTCGTCCTGTGTATTGATGGTATGACGGATATGTGCCAGTGTCATCTGTGTTTCCACATGTTTTTCCAATGTGTCTTCTTCTAAAAAGATGGCTTTTGCTTCTTCATAGCTTTCTGCTGCCTGAAGACGTCTGGTCAGATCAGCCAGTTGCTCTTTAACACTTGCAAAATCCGGTCTTTCATAGGTCATCTCTGAAAATTTCATGCTGTTTTTCCTTCTTTCTGTCATTTTATCCTCTAGTATATACATTTTCCCTCATAAAATCAATGGGTGCAAAAAAGGGCTGCCACCGAAGTGACAACCCTTTGTAAATCTTATCTACCGAACTGCATATCGTTGTTTCCTGATGTTGTTTCCCACATCTCAAGCATGTTGATCGGGTCATTGTAATCTGCTAACCAGCCTTCACGAGCGAAGTCGAATTTACCTTCTTTTCTTTCGTTAAGGAATACAGACCATTCACGAGTTTCAACTGTCATGTTGATACCGATCACTGCGAAATCCTGCTGCATTGCTTCACCGATCTTCACGTTACCTTCTGAATCGTTTGTTAAGTATACGATATCGATTGGTGTGTCTGCTGATAACATACCAGCATCATCAAATTCATATCCGCAAGTTTTTAATAATTCTCTTGCTTCTTCAACTTTTTCATCTGTGTAAGCAACTGTGTAGTAACCTGTTTCTTCTTCTACCGGATATGTGTAAGCATCGTCGTTCTGTCTGAACTCTCCGCCGTTACCATCTGCCATACCTGCCGGGATGAATGTGTTTGCCGGCTGCTGGTTTGCCTGACCGATTGCTTCAACGATGTATTCACGGTCGATCAGTAAGGAGAAAGCTTTTCTCATGTTTGCTGCCTGTTCAACAGTTAAACCATCGAAAAGTTCGCTGTTTACGTTGAATCCGCAGTAGTAAGTTCCGAGTTCATCGATCTGATGATATTCCGGAGTTCCTTTTACAGTTGCCATCATATCTGTAGCAATGGTATCTGCAAACTGAATAGATCCATCCTGGAATGCGCTGTAGATTGCTGCATCATCTGCGCTTAACATGAATGTCATCTTTGTTAAAGATACTTTATCAGCTGCCCAGTAGCTTTCGTTTGGTACGTAAGTCATGGATTCGTTATGTTTCCATTCAACCAGTTTCATAGGACCTGATGTTACGAATCCTGCTTCTAAAGCCCATGCTCCTGGGTTTTCTGCAGCACCTTCAGCTGTTGTAACTGACTGTTCAGGTACCGGATAGAATGCCGGGAATGCACATAAGTCAAGGAAGTATGCACATGGAGCTGTTAACTGAGCTGTAAATGTCTTGCCGTCTTCTGATGCAGAAATCTGAAGTGTTCCGTCATCATTCTTAGCAATGATGTCTGTTAAGTAAGAGTAGTCAGCTGCTGTGTTAGGATCTGCAAGTCTGTTCCAGCTGTAAACTACGTCGTTTGCATCGAGGACTTCGCCGTCAGACCATTTCAGTCCGTCTCTTAATGTAAAGGTATAAGTCATACCGTCTTCGCTCATTTCATAGCTTTCTGCTAATTCAGGAACTATCTGCTGATTTTCATCATATGCAAACAGACCTGAGAAAGCTGCGATTGCGAGGCACGCACCGTCTACAGAAGAGTTTAATGCCGGGTCAAGCTTATCCGGTTCGGATGCAACCTGAAGTGCTAATTCATTGTTTGGAGCTGTCGCAAATGAGAAATATTTAAATCCATATGCGTTAGAGTAGATACCATCTACATCTGTTTTCTGAAGATATACATCATTGTAGAAGTAAAGAGGAACTACAGCCCATGTAGCCATTAATTCATCTTCTGCTTCATGCATCATAGCTTCACGTTTTTCAAGGTCCATTTCAGTTCTGATAGCTGCGATTCTTTCATCGTATCCAGTCCATTCAGGAGCTGAGCTTTCCGGAATTTCTGCTTCATCAACTACCGGTGTGTTTGCGTTGTCGCTGTTGTCTTCTGCTGCTCCGCCGCATCCAACAGCTAAAGATGCTGTCATTGCAAGAGCAAGCAATGTACAAATGAGTCTCTTTTTCATATTTCATTCTCCTTTTTCGGCTTTTGCACTTTACCACTGCAAAACCCGTATGATTTATTACAATACTGCTTTACCATGCAAAAGTCAATAGTTTTTTATAAAAAAAATCAACTATTTTTTCAAACAGTTGATTTTCTTTCTCTTATTTATTCCAGCAAGCCACCTGATGGCCGTTTCCACGGTCTGTTAATGGCGGACATTCCTGTGCACATTTTTCGGTTGCATATTTGCAGCGAGTACGGAACGCACAGCCGCTTGGCATATGTAACGGACTTGGCACATCTCCTTCCAGCACGATACGATGTCTTTCTTTTGCCATCTTTGGATCAGGATAAGGCACCGCACTTAATAAAGACTGTGTATATGGATGGATCGGTGAATCACATAACTCATCTGCATCCGCAGTTTCTACAATCCTGCCAAGATACATTACTGCAATCCTGTCGGAAATGTGACGTACGACCAAAAGGTCATGAGCAATAAACAGATAAGCTACGCCTAATTTTTCCTGCAGATCCTCAAACATATTGATCACCTGCGCCTGAATAGATACGTCCAGGGCACTAACTGCCTCATCACATACGATGAACCGAGGGTTGGTGGCAAGAGCTCTGGCAATTCCGATACGCTGTCTCTGACCTCCAGAGAATTCATGGGCATAGCGGGTTGCATGCTCTGCATTCAGTCCTACCGTCTTCATCAGATCAAGAATCTTCTCTCTTCTTTCTTCTCTGGAAGAATATAATTTATGGACATCCAAAGGCTCTCCAATGATATCTTCTACCGTCATACGAGGGTTCAATGAAGAATACGGATCCTGAAATACCATCTGCATTTCTTTTCTCATTCCACCGATGGTCTTTTCTGTAACCGGTTTCCCATCAAAAGTAATGGTACCGCCAGTCGGCTTATATAAATGAAGCAGAGTACGTCCTACCGTTGTCTTTCCACAGCCGGATTCTCCTACCAGTCCCAATGTTTCCCCCGGTTTAATTCCAAAAGAAACACCATCTACTGCTTTTAACGGAGTCGTTTTCATAACTCCCGTTTTGATCGGGAAATACTGCTTTAAGTCCTTTACCTCCACGAGGTATTCGCTTTTATTGTTGGTTTCGTTACTCATCGCCTATACCTCTCCTTTTTCCATCGCTTTCTTTACATTCATCCAGCAGGACGCAAAATGTCCGTCAGGCATCTGCATTTCCGGTGCCTTTTCTTCCAGACAGATTTTCATTGCATTCTCACAGCGCGGGCAGAACGCACATCCCTTCGGCATATTTAAAAGATTGATCGGAGTGCCCGGAATCGGAGTCAGGCGCTGTCCCATTCTGTCCACATTCGGAATCGAACGGAGCAGACCTTTGGTATATTCATGTGCCGGACGATAGAAAATGTCTTCTGCAGTTCCTCTCTCACACACACGTCCGCCGTACATAACGATGATCTCATCACACATATCTGCAATGACACCCAAGTCGTGCGTAACCATGATGATTGCCATTCCAAGCTTTTTCTGAAGAGACTGCATCAGTTCCAGAATCTGTGCCTGAATGGTCACGTCAAGTGCTGTGGTCGGTTCGTCTGCAATCAGGATATCCGGTTCACAGGACAATGCCATAGCGATCATCACACGCTGGCGCATACCGCCGGATAATTCAAACGGATACTGTTTTAACCGTTTTTCCGGCTCATTGACACCTACCAGTGTCAGCATTTCCACCGCACGCGCTTCGGCTTCTTTTCCTTTACGTTCTGTGTGAAGCTCGATGGCTTCTTTTAACTGATAACCGATGGTAAATACCGGGTTTAAACTTGTCATTGGATCCTGGAAAATGATCGAACAGCATTTTCCACGGAACTCTCTCATCTGTTTTTCGGAGAATTTTGTAATATCTTCTCCTTTATAGAGAACCTCACCTTCGCTAATCCGCCCGTTGCTTTCCAGAATTCTCATAATGGAATAAGCCGTTACGGACTTACCGGAACCGGATTCTCCTACGATTCCTAAAATTTTTCCTTTATCCAGATTAAAGGACACACCATTTACCGAATGAACTTCGCCTTTTCCTGTACTGAAGGAGGTGTGCAGATTCTTTACTGAAAGTATCGTTTCGCTCATTGTATTATCTCCTTAATTTCGGGTCAAAGGCATCACGCAGACCATCACCTAAGAGGTTGCATGCCAATGTAATCAGACAGATCATCAGTGCCGGGAAAATCAGCTTATACGGATACTGGGTAATACCGGAACGAGCTGCATTTGCCAAAGATCCCAAAGACGGCATCGGAGCTGCAACACCCAGACCGATGAAGCTTAAGAAGCTTTCGGTAAAGATCGCTGAAGGAACCTGAAGTGCCGCAGTGATGATGATGACACTGATCACATTCGGTAAAATATGTTTACGGATAATACGACCGGATTTGGCACCGCTGACCTTTGCAGCAAGCACATACTCATTTTGTTTTACCGTAAGCACCTGTCCACGAACCATTCTCGCCATGCTTGTCCAGTAAAGGATACCAAAAACAAGGAACATGGAGATCATATTCGGTCCAATCTTCTTTAACGTCGGAAAGGCATCGACATTTAATATTTCTCGTAAAACAACAGAAAGCAAGACAACCATGAGCATGTCCGGCAGGGAATAGATAATATCCACAATACGCATCATGACCATATCAACTTTTCCGCCTAGATATCCGGCTATACTGCCGTAAATGACCCCGATCACCACAACGATTACTGCTGCAAAGATACCTACAATGAGGGAAACTCTTGTTCCGTATACAACACGGACAAAGTAATCTCGGCCGAGCTGATCTGTTCCCATGATATGCGGGAACACTTCTCCGCCTTCCGCCATATATTCCTGTTCCATCTGAGAATATTCAAACGGAGCCATATTTCCGGCATTTTTATCACGTTTTCCATTGACCGAAACAATCTGTGCATAATCATATGGAACTACCTTTGGAACAATCACGATCATGGCAACTACAAGAAGAAGTACAATGATACTTCCGACTGCCAGCGGATTTCTCATCAGCTTTCTCATACCGTCCTTGAAAAAGGAAACGGACTCGCTCATGACTTCCTGCTGTCTTTTTTCATCTTCAGTTGCTTTTTCAAATTTTGCCAGATCCACCTGAAAGCTTAAGGGAGATTTCTTTGGCATCTGATTTACATCATATTCATTTTTCATGTCAAATTTCCTCCTAATCAAGCTGAATTCGCGGATCTACCAGTTTGTAAACAATATCAGTCAACAGGTTGACTGTGATCAGTAATGTTGCCAGGAAAATCGTTGTACCCATGATCATCGGATAATCACGGTTTGTGATACATTCCACAAATTTTGCTCCAAGTCCGCCGATGGAGAAAATACTTTCTACTACTAAAGAACCAGTCATAATGGACGCTGTCATCGGTCCTACGTAGGTAATGACCGGAATGAGTGCATTACGAAGAGTATGTAAGAAAATGACCTTTCTCTGTGCTACACCCTTTGCTCTCGCTGTACGAACATAATCCTGTCCGAGTGCATCCAGCATACTGGTCTTTGTCAGACGGGTAATATAAGCCATTGGTGATGCACACAACGCGATCACAGGAAGAAGGTAATTGGTTTTCTCCGCACTCCATGCCGCAACAAGGTTCAATTTCGTACTAAACACCAGCAATAGTAAGGTTGCAAAAACAAAGCTTGGCAGTGATGTAAACAAAGTAGAAAGGAAAATGATCAGACGGTCTGCCAGTTTATTTCTGTTCAGTGCCGCCGTACACCCTAAGATTACCCCGAAGATCACCGCTACCACCGCTGCCATGGCACCCAGCTTCGCAGATACTCCAAAAGAAGTAAAAATCGTTGTTTTAATGTCTCGTCCTGTTTTCGTGGAGATTCCGAAATCCCCATGAAGAATGTTCTTCATGTAAAGAACAAACTGTTCCGGTATGGATTTGTCGAGATTAAATCTCTGCTCCAATACACGTCTTACTTCCGTTGAAATTGCTTTTTCACCGTCAAATGGTCCGCCCGGAATCATGTTCATCGCAAAGAATGTGATTCCGCATACGATGAAAATGGTGGCAACCGCAAGGAAAACTCGTTTTGTGATATACTTAGCCAACTGTATACACTCCTTCTCTTTCTTAATTTTTTCCATCACTTTTGAGAATGACAGAATTTTCTCTAAACTGCGATCTATTTTCTCTCGCTGCTCGCGTAAAACAAAACGTCAGCCTAACTTTTTCTATGTTATCATGGGAACATTCAAAAATCAAGCTTTTTTGCTGTATTTTATTAACGCTTTACTCCATTAAAAGAAAGGCGCGGTATCCTCTGACTGCTTCATAAACATCAGCTTTGCTGCTCACTTCATATGGCGCATGCATATTTAAAACTGCTACACCGCTGTCGATCACTTCCATTCCATAATTTGCCATAATGTAAGCGATAGTTCCGCCGCCGCCGGCATCTACCTTACCAAGCTCTGTAAACTGATATGCAACACCTGCATCATCAAATACTTTGCGTAATTTTCCGATGTATTCTGCATTTGCATCGTTTGATCCGCCCTTGCCGCGGCTTCCGGTAAATTTGTTAAAGGAAAGTCCTCTTGCTAAGAGTGCTGCACTTCTCTTTTCAAAAACATCGGCAAATAACGGATCATAGCCTGCGCTGACATCAGAAGATAACATTCTGGAGTTTGCAAGTGCGCGGCGGGTCTTCAGATCAGATTCCCCTTCGTTTAATGCAACCAGTTCTGCTACCACATTTTCAAAGAAACGGGATTCCATACCTGTTGCACCGACACTTCCGATTTCCTCTTTATCTACTAACAGACAGCAGGTTGTCTTTTCATCAGCCTCTACGTCCAGCATCGCAAACAGAGAAGTAAATGCACAAACTCTGTCGTCCTGTCCGTAGGAAAGGATCATGCTTCTGTCAAAACCGCAGTCTCTTGCTTTTCCTGCCGGAACAAGTTCTAATTCTGCTGAAAGGAAGTCTTCTTCTTCCATTCCGTAAGAAGCTTTTAAGATGGCAAGGATATTTTCCTTCACTGCTTCTTTTGCTTCTTCATCATTTTCCCCTTTTTCCAGCGGTCTGTTTCCAACTAAGATATCAAGGTTTTCTCCCTGGATCACAACACTTGCCTTCTGATCCATCTGTTTTGCCCCAAGATGTGGCAAAAGGTCAGTGATAACCATGACCGGGTCGGTATCCTTCTCTCCTACAACAACGTCTACCAGTGTACCGTCTTTTTTCGCAACCACACCATGGATCGCCATCGGCTGTGCTACCCACTGGTATTTTTTGATTCCGCCGTAGTAATGGGTATCAAGATAAGCGAAATCTTCGTTTTCGTACAGAGGATTCTGTTTGATGTCAATACGAGGGGAGTCAATATGTGCACCTAAGATGTTCATACCGGCTGAGATCGGCTGGCTTCCCATCTGGAATAATGCGATAGCTTTTCCCATGCAGACTGCATAAACTTTATCGCCTTTTTTCAGTGCTTTTCCTTCTGCAATCGCTGCATTCAGGTTTTTATAACCTGCTGCTTCTGCCATTTCTACTGTCAGGTTTACGCATTCTCTTTCTGTTTTTCCCTTGTCAAGGCATTCCTTGTACTTTTCGTTGATCTCGTGAAGCTCTTTTAACTGTGCTTCATCATAGGTTGTCCAGATATTTTTTCTTTCCATTGATAGATATCTCCTTTTTTTCCGAACACACCAAAGGTGTTCTCTCTTTTGTGTCAAAACACACTTTTTATAGTATATACATTTTTTTGCATAAAAGCAATGAAGTTAAAGATTTCGGATCTTAAATTCCTTTTCCGCCTCTCGTCTCTGATCCTTTTTGGCAATGTCCTGACGCTTATCATAAAGCTTCTTACCTCTGGCAAGACCAAGCTCCACCTTCACAAGACTTCCCTTAAAATAAACCTGAAGCGGAACCAGTGTGTAGCCTTTCTCGGCGATCTTTCCGGTCATTTTCTGAATCTCATATTTGTGAAGCAAAAGCTTTTTGACACGCAAAGGATCTTTGTTAAAGATATTTCCTTTTTCGTAAGGACTGATATGCATTCCGTAAATAAAAACCTCGCCCTTTTCAATCCGGATAAAAGATTCCTTAATACTGCATTTTCCCTGACGCAGAGATTTTACCTCTGTCCCTGCCAGGGAAATCCCTGCTTCGTATTTATCTTCTATGAAATAATCGTGATACGCTTTTTTGTTATTTGCGATCAGCTTCACATTCTCCTTCGGAGCCTTTGCCATCTTCCATATCCTCCCTGTCCACAAGTCTGAAATCAATGGTCTTTGCAGCCATATCTACTCTTTTTACCTGAATGAGTACACGCTCACCCAGTTTGTATTTCACACCGCTGTCCTGACCTACCAGTTCATAATGAACTTCATCAAAATAGTAGTAATCGTCTCTCATGGAATTTACATGAACCATACCTTCCACCGTATTGTCCAGTTCCACATAGATTCCGTAATTGGTCACACCTGAGATCACACCTTCGTAAATTTCTCCCAGATGTTCCTTCATGTACTCTGCCTTCTTCAGCTTTACGGTTTCCCGCTCTGCTTCCTCCGCACGCCGCTCCATTTTGGAACTCTGCATTGCCACCTCCGGCAGGATTTTTGCATAATGGGAAATCTTTCGTTCATTCAAACGTCCCCGCAGAGAATCCTTGATGATCCTGTGGATCTGCAGATCCGGATAACGCCGGATTGGGGAGGTAAAATGACAATAGTACTGTGCCGCCAGACCAAAATGTCCGGAACACTCCGTTGTATAGGCAGCTCTTTGCATGGAACGAAGGGTCAGACGGGTCAGCAATGCTTCCTCTTTGGTTCCGGAAATCTTTGTAAGGAGTTTCTGCAGTTCTTTCGGGTGTACCTCTCCGTTTCCTGCCTTAAAATAATATCCGAAATTCCTGATAAAGATTCCAAGCTTTGCCATTTTTTCTGTGTCCGGCTTTTCATGAGTTCTGTAAACAAACGGCAGTTCCTGCCAAAAGAAGTGCTCTGCAACGGTTTCATTGGCAAGGAGCATAAAATCTTCGATCAGCTTTGTTGCCGTATTTCGCTCATAAGGCAGAATATCTACTGCCTGCCCCAGGGCATTGAGCTTCACCTTCGTCTCCGGAAGATCAAAATCAATGCTGCCTCTGCGGCTTCGTTTTTCCCTCAAAACGCTGGCAACATGAGCCATCATTTCAAACATCGGCACAAGCTCCCGGTATTTTTCCCGTTCGGCCGGATCTTTGTCTTCCAAAATCTTATTGACACTGGTATAGGTCATGCGCTCCGTTACATGAATGACGGTCTCTGCAATGGTATGAGCGACCACATTTCCCTTTTCATCTACGTCCATGATGCAGCTCAGTGCCAGGCGATCTTCCCCGGCATTCAGAGAGCAGATTCCGTTTGACAGAGCTTTGGGGAGCATTGGAATCACTCGATCCACCAGATACACACTGGTCCCCCTCTTTAAAGCTTCCTTATCCAGAGCACTGCTTTCCTGCACATAATTGGACACATCTGCAATATGAACACCCAAACGGTAGAAATCCCCTACTTTTTCCACGGAAACCGCATCATCAAGATCCTTTGCATCCTCTCCGTCAATGGTTACCATGACGGTATTACGAAGATCCATTCTTCCGTCCATATCCGCTTCAGAAACCGGTTTTGAAATCCGTTCTGCCTGAGCCAGCTGTTTTTCCGTAAATCCCAAAGGAAGCTGAAATTCTTTGGCGATACAGAGAATATCTGTTCCCGGAATATCCAAAAATCCTAGAACTTCGATAATCTTTCCTTCCGGTTTTTTTCCTTTTTCCGCATACTCTGTAATCTGCGCCACAACCTTCTGACCGTTTAATGCACCATTCATGGATTCCAGCGGAATAAAAATATCCTGCAGAATCTTTTGATTATCACAGACAACAAATCCAAAATTTTTTCTTCTCTGGAAGGTTCCCACAACCTCGGTGATCCCACGCTCCAAGATCTTCACGATCACGCCCTCCGGCCGTTTTCCGCCCCGGTAGGTACGAATGCGTACTTCCACAGTGTCTCCATGCATGGCACCTTTCACGTCCATATCACCGATAAAAATATCGGTTTCCAAACCTTCCACTTCCACAAAACCAAAGCCTTTCGCATTGGCGATAAATTTTCCTGTATAAATTTCTTTCTCCATAAATCTCCCAAATCACAGGTAAAATAAAAAGCACTCTTGATTTCTTCAAGAGTGCCATTCATTAAAACAAGTTCATGTTCAGTACTAACGCAAGCAGGATAAACACGACTGCCAAAATTTTTGTAGCCTTCGCAAGAATTCCTTCTGTGGAACGTCCCTGGTTCTTGCCCCAGAATGTTTCACTGTTTCCGCCTGCTAATGATCCAAGACCTGATTTACCTTCCTGAAGTAATACAATGACTGATAATACAATACAAACAATTACAAATAAAATTGTAAGAAAAATTCTCATGATTACACCTCCTACGTGTCGAACAGAATTAGTTTAACACAAGCACTATCAGTTTGCAAGTTCTTTTTCACACATTTCAAGTGCTGATGCAATCACGCCGTCCATATCATAATACTTGTATTCTCCAAGACGTCCACCAAAAATGATCTTTTTTTCTGCCTCTGCCAATTTTTTGTATTCCTCATAGAGTTTTCCATTTTTCTCATCATTGACCGGATAATACGGTTCATCTCCCGGTTTCCACTCCGAGCTGTATTCCCGGCTGATGACTGTTTTGGGCTGATCGCCGAATTCAAACCATTTGTGTTCAATGATACGGGTCCACGGAGTCTCTGCATCGGTATAATTCACTGCTGCATTTCCCTGGAAGTTCGGCTGATCCAGCACTTCATTTTCAAAACGGACAGAACGATACTCCAGCGCACCCAGCTGATAGCCAAAATAAGCATCAATGGCACCTGTATAGATGACTTTTTCTGCCATTGCATCATATTCTTCCTTATTTTCCAGATAGTCTTCCCCCAGACGCACCTCGATGCCCTCTAAGAGATTGGCAACCATTTTGGTATAACCGCCCATCGGAATCCCCTGATACAGTGCATTAAAATAGTTGTTGTCAAAGGTCAGCCGCACCGGCAAGCGTTTGATGATAAACGCCGGAAGCTCCTTACATGGACGTCCCCACTGTTTTTCCGTATAGCCCTTAACCAGTTTTTCATAAATGTCTGTACCGACCAGACTGATGGCCTGTTCTTCCAGATTTTTCGGTTCTGTGATCCCTGCAGCTGCTTTCTGTTCTTCAATCTTTGCGGCTGCTTCCTGCGGAGTCACTACACCCCACATTTTATTAAAGGTATACATATTAAACGGAAGGCTGTAAAGCTCTCCCTTATAATTTGCTACCGGCGAGTTCGTGAAACGGTTAAATTCCGCATAGCGGGTAATATATTCCCAAACCTTTTTATCATTGGTATGAAAAATATGTGCCCCGTATTTATGCACATTGATTCCTTCCACTTCTTCTGTATATACATTTCCGGCAATGTGATCTCTTTTATCGATTACCAAAACCTGTTTTCCTGCTTTTTTCGCTTCACAGGCAAAAACAGCTCCGTAAAGACCCGCTCCTACCACTAAATAATCATATTTCATTTGTATACCTCCGAGTTATTCTCTGGAGTCATTCTAACATTCCCAAAATGTCCTGTCAAATTTCTACTGTAGAATGCAATTTAACTGTTCCTCGATTCTCAGAAGTTCATTATATTTTGCTATCCGCTCCATTCTGCACGGGGCACCTGTTTTAATCTGTCCCCCATTGACTGCCACCGCCAGATCTGAAATAAATGTATCCTCTGTTTCTCCCGAACGGTGGGAAATAACAGTCCGGTATCCGCTGCGGTGAGCCAGTTCTATGGTATCCATGGCTTCGCTGACCGTTCCAATCTGGTTTAATTTAATCAGAATTGCATTTGCTGCTCCTTTGGTGATCCCCGCCTTCAGCCTTTTCGTATTGGTCACAAAAAGATCATCTCCTACCAGCTGGATCCGGTGTCCCAGTACCTTCGTCAGATTGCTCCACCCCTCCCAATCGTCCTCACAAAGTCCGTCTTCAATCGAAATGATCGGATAGGCATCAACCAGATCCTCATAGTAATCGATCAGATCCTGAGCAGAGCGTATCACCTTTTCACCCTTCATTTTTGTTTCGCCCGGAAACTCATACATTTTTTTCTCACTACAGTACAATTCGCTGGCAGCAGCGTCCATTGCAAAAAAAATGTCTTTTCCCGTTTCATAGCCTGCCATTTTGGCTGCATCGGTCAAAAGGGCAAAAACTTCTCCTGCGTCTTTTAAATCCGGTGCAAATCCCCCTTCATCACCCACACCACAGGAAAGCTGCCGTTTTTTCAGTAATGTCTGAATACTGTGATAGATTTCCGTTCCCATACGGAGTCCCTGACTGAAATTTTTTGCACCTGCCGGGACGATCATAAACTCCTGAAAATCCAGGGAATTTTGGGCGTGCTTTCCTCCATTGATCACATTCATCATGGGAATCGGCATCACATTGGGGCGAATCCCGCCCAGATACTTATATAGAGGCATCTCAAGCGCCTTTGCCGCCGCTCTTGCCACCGCCATGGAAACACTTAAAGTCGCATTGGCTCCCAGACTTGCTTTATTTTCAGTTCCGTCAGTTTCAATCAACAGCTTATCAATGGCACGCTGTTCCAGTCCATTGACTCCCTGCAGGATCGGCGCAATCCTGACATTCACATTTTCTACTGCCTTTTGAACTCCAAGACCGCTGTATCGCCCCTCTCCGTCCCGAAGTTCCACCGCTTCATAGCGTCCCGTAGATGCGCCGGACGGCACGCTGGCTCTTGCGGTACAGGTTCCTGCAAGAGTCACCTCCGTTTCTACTGTGGGATTTCCTCTGGAATCCAGGATTTCTCTTGCAAATATATCTGTAATCGGTAAATACTGATAAAACATAAAAAGAACCTCCTCATACTTTTTCTATCTTAGTATGAGCAGGTTCTTCGTTTTTCATAACCGACTGGTTATTTATTTTACTAATAATGACTTTCCGGTCATTTCTTTTGGCTGTTCCATTTCCATAAGCTCTAAGAGAGTTGGAATGATATCCGCAAGGCAGCCGCCTTCACGAAGCTTGTATGCAGGATCAGCGTTAACAAGAATGAATGGTACCGGATTTACAGTGTGTGCTGTAAATGGTGCACCTGTTTCATAATCTAATAACTGTTCTGCATTACCATGATCGGCACAGATAAACATCTGTCCGTCAACTTCTTTTAATGCTTCTACAGCACGTCCAACACATTCATCAACGGCTTCTACCGCTTTGATGGCTGCTGTTTCCACACCTGTATGGCCTACCATATCAGGGTTTGCAAAGTTGATGATGATCACATCGTATTTATCGGATTTGATTGCTTCTACCAGCTTATCACACACTTCGTAAGCACTCATTTCCGGCTGAAGGTCATAGGTTGCAACCTTTGGAGATTTTACGAGAATTCTTTCTTCTCCTTCGTTCGGTTCTTCTACACCGCCGTTAAAGAAGAATGTAACATGTGCGTATTTTTCTGTTTCAGCAATTCTTGCCTGTGTTTTTCCGCATTTTGCAAGATATTCTCCAAAAGTATTTTCCAGAGATACTTTGTGGAATGCCACGGTC
>CAZOJX010000017.1:0-23045 GCA_964580255.1 uncultured Lachnoclostridium sp.
CACATGGAATTTAAACACAAATCAGTTTTACTTTTTGAAACAATTGAAAATCTGAACATTAAACCGGACGGTATCTATGTTGACGGAACCTTAGGCGGCGGCGGACATTCTTTCCAGATTTTAAAGCAGCTGGGGGAAAAGGGACGTCTGATCGGAATCGATCAGGATGAAGATGCGCTGAAGGCAGCCGGGGAACGGCTTGCGATCTTCGGAGATCAGGTGACAACCATACGGAGTAACTATTGTCATATGAAACAGGTACTGCATGATCTGGGAATTGACAGAGTATCCGGGATTGTGCTGGATCTGGGGGTTTCTTCTTACCAGCTGGATGAGCCGGAGCGAGGATTTACCTATCGGGAAGATGTTCCTTTGGATATGCGAATGGACAGAAGAAATCCGAAGACAGCCAAAAACATTGTAAATGAATATAGTGAAATGGAACTGTTCCGTATTATTCGTGATTACGGAGAAGATAAATTCGCCAAAAACATTGCAAAACATATTGTGGCAGCCAGAGAAAAGAAAGAGATCGAAACAACAGGAGAGCTGATCGAGATCATCAAAGCAGCAATTCCAGCAAAGGTTCGTGCAACCGGCGGACATCCGGCGAAGAAGACTTTTCAGGCAATCCGCATTGAATTAAATGAAGAACTGGAGGTTCTTGAGAACTCTCTGGACGAAATGATCGATCTTTTGGAAGACGGAGGAAGGATCTGTATCATTACCTTCCATTCCTTAGAAGATCGTATCGTAAAAACGATCTATAAGAAAAATGAGAATCCTTGTATATGTCCAAGCCATTTCCCGGTGTGTGTGTGTGGAAGAAAACCGAAAGGCAAGGTCATTACAAGGAAACCGATCGTTCCGGGAGAAGAAGAACTGGAATATAACAGCAGAGCAAAGAGCTCAAAGCTGAGAGTATTTGAAAGAATCCGAGAAGATTAGGAGTGTGGCTAAGATGGCCCAGAGGACTGTAAATCATAGAACAACCGTATATCGTACAGAAGTGCAGGGCAGTACAGCAAGACAGCTTTACGAGGTACCAAAGCATCAGGAGAGACCCCAGGGTCCGGTGGCAGTGCCGAACAGACGTCGCCGCCAGGAACGGACAACCTTAAGTATTCCATATTGTCTTTTTCTTACGGTAGCGTGTGTATTAACTCTTGGTTTGGGTGCATACTATCTGGAGCAGCAGGCACTTGCAACCAGCAGCCAGAAAAAGATCGCTTCTTTGGAAGGAGAGCTGGCAGAGCTTCGCAAAGTCAATGCTGATGAACTGAACCGCATAGAGACCTCTGTAAATCTGGAAGAAATCAGAGACATTGCCATCAACGAGCTGGGCATGGTTTATGCGACACAGGAAAATGTGGTGCTTTACAAAAACACAAGCCAGAACTATGTCAGTCAGTATGAAAGCGTGCCTCAGGAGGAGCATTCTCTGATCAAGAGCATGCTGAAGTCAAAGTAGGGGAAGAATGTGACCAGTAAGGAATTAAAGAAACAGAAAAAAATAAGCAACCGAATGAAAAGAAAGCTGGCACTCATGTTTGTCGTGATCGTGCTGGCTTTGGTTGGTTTAAGCATAAGAATCGTATATATCAATGAAACGAATGGGGATAAGTACACCAAAAAAGTGCTGCAGCAGCAGGAAAGCAACAGTCTGACGCTGGCTTATCGGCGAGGGGATATTTATGACCGCAACGGTACTGTCCTGGCAACCAGCGAAAAGGTTTACAATGTGATCTTGGATCCAAAGGTTCTGACAGGTCACGAGGAACTGAATGAAGGCTGCATTGATGCGACACTGACGGCCCTTTCGGAGCATTTCAGTTATACGAAATCAGAGCTGCAGACCATTTATCAGGAAAAAAAGACCAGCAGTTACGTGGTTTTGGAAAAGCAAAAGACCAAGGAAGAAATCTCCGGATTTCAGGAAGCCATGGACGAAAGCGGCTCTAAGATCAAAGGTGTCTGGTTTGAAGAAAGCTACAAAAGAATGTATCCGTATGATACACTGGGCTGTAATGTGATCGGCTACACTGTATCCGGAAATGTAGGACAGTACGGGATTGAGGAATATTATTCCAGCGTGCTGAACGGAACCAACGGAAGAAGTTATACTTATCTGAATGAAGATCTGGAGCAGGAAAAGGTGATTCATGCAGCGACAGACGGCTACAGCGTCATGTCAACCATTGATGTTACCCTGCAGGGATTTGCAGAAGATGCTATCGACGGATTTATGGAAAGCTATGCCAATGCATATCGGGAAGGTGACGCAGCCAAAACCGTTGCATGTATTATGATGAATCCGCAAAACGGAGAGATTCTTGCCATGGCAAGCAACCGCAGATATGACCTGAACCAGCCGTATGACGTAGTTGCCAATGGATTGTTCACTGAGGAGGAAGCAGCCACCCTGACAGATGAAGAACGTTTGGAAGCATTGAACGGATTGTGGCGTAATTTTTGTGTCAGCGATACTTTTGAGCCGGGGTCTACCGTAAAACCTATGACTGTGGCAGGTGCCCTGGAAAGCGGAGCCGTGACAGTGAATGACTGCTTTTATTGCGATGGTTCGCAGGTGGTGGTAGCAGGACAGAAGCCAATCCACTGTGCAAAGCGTGCCGGTCATGGAATGATCACCTTGGAAGGTTCTCTTATGTTTTCCTGCAATGATGCATTGATGCAGATTGCAGCGAAGATGGGATATGAAAGCTTTGTAAAATATCAAAGACTTTTCAACTTTGGTCTCCGTACAGGAATCGATCTTCCGGGAGAGTCCAGAACGGATACTGTCGTTTACTATGTAGGTGATGATGCACCATATGAAAATTTGAAGATCGGCCCTTCAGAACTTGCGACCTGTTCCTTTGGACAGGGCTTTAATACCAGTATGATCCAGGTAGCAAGTGCCTTTTCTTCTGTAATCAATGGCGGATACTACTATCAGCCTCATGTCGTAAAGAAGATCATGGACAGCAATGGGGGAACCATTGAAGAAAATGAGGGAAATCTTTTAAGAACAACGGTTTCTCAGAAGACCAGTGAAACGATCAAACAATATCTGTACAATACAATGTACGGACCTGTAGACGGCAACGGAAACAATGCGACGGGTAAAAGAGCCCGTATTGCAGGTTATGCCATGGGCGGAAAGACAGGTACTGCCGAAAAAATTCCTCGTAAACAGGGAAATTATCTCGTTTCATTTATTGGATATGCACCGTATGATGATCCGCAGGTGGTTTGTTATGTAGTGGTAGACGAACCAAATGCCTCTTATCAGGCAACCAGTTCCTTTGCACAGGAAATCTGGAAGGAAGTTATGCAGAAATCGCTTCCGTATCTGAACATTTATGAAACAGAAGAACCGCCGGCAGATATGATTGATGAATATAATGCAACACATACCCAGAAAGCCGAAGAAACGGAAGAAACCGAAGGAGAAGGTTCAAACACAGAAAAGGAAAAAGAGGAAACTGTGATTGATCCTCAGACCGGAGAAGTGGTGACTCCACCGGACGTTTCCGGAGATCCAAGCATTGATCAGGAAACAGGAATGCTGAAGGATCTGACCCAGGACGACGATTATCCGAGCGATATTCTGACAGATGTTCAGCCGTCGAAGGAAGAAGTTGAATATTAAAATCAAAGATCTCATAAAATGAAGAAACATTTTATGAGGTCTTTTTATGTTTGAAAAAACGAAAACATACCACAGGCGAAAAATCGTAGTCGTATTTTTTCTTTGTACCCTGCTGTTGGCGGGGTTAATGGGACGACTGGTATATCTTATGATCTTCCGATCAGAGTATTACCAGGAAAAAGCAGATGACCTGCATGAAAGAGAACGGAGTATTAAGGCTGCCAGAGGAAAGATTCTGGATCGGAATGGGACTGTACTGGCGACGAACCGAACGGTCTGTACCGTATCTGTCATCCATAGTCAGATCGAAGATCCGGAAGCGGTAATTCGGGCTTTATGCATGGAACTGAACCTTTCGGAAGAAACCGTGCGGAAACGGGTGGAAAAAGTCAGTTCGATAGAGCGGATCAAAGCAAATGTGGACAAAGAGACCGGAGACAGGATCAGAGAGTATGATCTTGCAGGTGTGAAGGTAGACGAGGATTTCAAAAGATATTATCCCTATGATACAGTTGCATCGAAGGTGCTAGGATTTACCGGAAGTGATAATCAGGGAATTATCGGTCTGGAGGTTTTCTACGAGGAATATTTGAAAGGAATTGACGGAAAAATCCTGACTCAGACCGATGCCAGAGGAATCGAACTGGACGGAGAGGCCGAAGAACGTGCGGAGGCAGTGCCGGGAAATGATCTTTGTCTGACTTTGGATTACAATATTCAAAAATACTGTGAGCAGGCGGCCAAAAAGGTTCTGGAGGAAAAAGAGGCGGAATATGTGTCCATCATTTTGATGAATCCTCAGGACGGTGCCATCTATGCCAATGTGAATGTGCCGGAATTTCATCTGAACGATCCGTTTACCTTGCCGGAGGGCACTGACAGCAGCGAAATGACGGAGCAGCAGAAAAATGATGCTTTGAATCAAATGTGGAGAAATCAAAGTATCAACGATACTTATGAGCCGGGGTCAACCTTTAAGATCGTAACTTCTGCAATCGCCTTAGAAGAAGGCGTGGTTTCTTTGAATGATACCTTTTCCTGCCCGGGCTTTGCCATTGTGGAGGACCGAAAAATCCGATGTCATAAGATCAAAGGACACGGAACAGAGACTTTTGTGCAGGGAATCCAGAATTCCTGCAATCCGGTATTTATCAATGTGGGCTTGAGAGTCGGCGCAGATGCCTATTATGACGGAATGAAGACTCTCGGGCTGCTGAAAAAGACCGGAATTGATATTCCGGGAGAGGCATCTACGATCATGCACAAAAAGGAAACCATCGGGCCGGTGGAGCTTGCAACCATGTCCTTCGGTCAGTCCTTTCAGATCACACCGATGCAGCTGGCGGCAACCGCAAGCTCTATCATCAATGGCGGAATCCGGGTGACACCGCATTTTGCAAAAGAAATCCGAAACGGAGAGGGAACGGTTTTGAAAACTTTTTCTTATGAAAAAGGGGAAAGAATTATTTCTGAAGAAACGTCCGCCAAGATGCGAATGTTGTTGGAAAGCGTGGTAGCTGAGGGCGGAGGATCCAAAGGACAGGTGGAGGGATACCGGATCGGAGGAAAGACAGCGACCTCTCAGACATTGCCAAGAAGCGCTCACCAGTACATTTCTTCCTTTATCGGTTTTGCTCCGGCAGATGATCCGCAGGTGCTGGGACTGGTAATCATTGCCAAGCCCACCGGTGTATATTATGGAGGAACCATTGCGGCGCCGGTGCTTCGGGACATTTATGAAAATATTTTACCTTATTTGGGGATAGAAACGGTTGAAACTTCCGAATAAAACAATTATACTAATAAGATGTATCATGGAATAATGATACATAGATCATTCAGAAGAGGTGTATTATGAACAGTTATAATCAATATATCGCAGTCGCAGTTCCGGTAATCCTGGCATTTGCGATCAGTGCAGTTTTGGGACCGATGATTATCCCGTTTTTGCGAAAATTAAAATTTGGGCAGACGGTGCGTGATGATGGTCCACAGTCTCATTTAAAGAAAAACGGAACCCCGACCATGGGAGGTCTTATTTTCCTGATCAGTGTGATCTTAACCTCCTGCATTTATATGAAGGATTATCCGCAGATCATTCCGGTTCTGTTTGTAACCGTAGGATTTGGTGTGATCGGATTTTTGGACGATTATATTAAGATTGTACTGAAACGTTCGGAAGGGCTGACTCCGTCACAGAAAATGTTTGGCCAGATTCTGGTAACAGCGGTATTTGCAGTTTATATGTATAAATTTTCCGGAATTTCCATGGAAATGATCATTCCGTTCTTCCCGGGAAAAACACTGAATCTTGGAATCCTGACGATTCCGGTCATGTTTTTGGCAATTATCGGAACAGTCAATGGAGTAAACTTTACTGATGGTCTTGACGGTCTTGCTACCAGAGTGACCATTATGGTTGCTGTATTTTTCGGTGTTGTGGCACTGGGAGTGGGAAGCGGTGTATGGCCGATCACAGCAGCGGTAATCGGAGCTTTATTAGGCTTTTTATTATTCAATGTATATCCGGCAAGTGTATTTATGGGAGATACAGGCTCTCTTGCGTTGGGAGGTTTCGTTGCAGCAACAGCTTATATGCTGCAGCTGCCGATCTTTATCCTGATCGTAGGTCTGATCTACTGGATTGAAATCTTATCCGTGATCATTCAGGTGGGATATTTTAAGATTTCTCATGGAAAGAGAATCTTCCGCATGGCGCCGATCCACCATCATTTTGAGCTGGGCGGCTGGTCTGAAACAAGAGTGGTTGCAGTATTTACGATCGTGACTGCAATTTTGTGCCTCATTGGTCTGATGGCACTGTAATACGGAGGAAGTTATGGAGTTCGCAAATAAAAATGTACTTGTATACGGAACCGGAATCAGCGGCATCAGTGCGGCTGCATTATTGGAAAGTGTAAATGCAAAGGTTGTTCTTTATGATGAAAATACAAAGATTAGCAAAGAACAGATTCGGGAAAAGCTTCCGGAAGGCTCTAAAGCAAAGATCCTTCTCGGTGCTTTGAGCGAGGAAATAATCGATACACTGGATCTAGTAGTGCTAAGTCCGGGCGTTCCGACGGATATTCCTGTAGTAGAAGGCTTTTATGCAAAGAAGATTCCGGTATGGGGAGAAATCGAACTGGCATACTGTCTTTCCAAAGGACAGGTTGTAGCGATCACAGGAACCAATGGAAAGACCACGACCACCACATTGGTAGGAAAACTGATGAAAAACTATTATGACAGTGTTTTTGTGGTTGGAAATATCGGAAATCCTTATACGGAAGAAGCAAAAGAAATGGTGGACGAAACGGTAACGGTTGCTGAAATCTCCAGTTTTCAGCTGGAAACGATTCACGAATTTCACCCGAAGGTCAGTGCGATCCTGAATATTACACCGGATCATTTAAACAGACACCATACAATGGAATGCTACATAGAGACCAAGGAAAAGATTGCCCAAAATCAGACAAAAGAGGACGTTTGTGTCTTGAATTATGACGATCCTGTGACAAAAGAATTCGGAGAACACTGCAATGCATCGGTATTATATTTCAGCCGTCTGCATACATTGCAGAAAGGGGTTTATTTAAAGGGTGATACCTTTGTTTACGCAGATGGAACAGTGGAAACAGAAATCTGCAAAACCTCAGAACTGAAGGTTTTAGGCGGTCATAATCATGAAAATGTGATGGCAGCTATTGCTATGGCAGTCAGCATGAACGTACCGATGGAAATCATCAGAAAGACTGTGATGGAATTTACAGCAGTAGAACACCGGATTGAGTTCGTAACTAAAAAAAATGGTGTTGCATATTATAATGATTCCAAGGGAACCAATCCTGATGCAGCAATCAAGGGAATCCAGGCTATGGAGCGTAAGACGGTTCTGATCGGCGGAGGCTATGATAAAGGCTCTGATTATGACGAATGGATCGAAAGCTTTGACGGAAAAGTAACCTATCTGGTACTCCTGGGTGCGACAAAAGAAAAGATCGCAGCCTGTGCAAGAAAGCATGGTTTTGAAAATATCATTTTTGCAGAAACACTGGAAGAAGCAGTGAAAATCTGTGCAGACCATGCGAAGCCGGGGGAAGCAGTCCTTCTTTCTCCTGCCTGTGCAAGCTGGGGAATGTTCGACAACTACGAACAGAGAGGACGCATTTTTAAAGAGCTTGTAAGAAAATTATAAGGAGATCTTTATGGAAAATAAAAGAGCCGGAACGAAACGGGTAGATATGCCTTTACTCCTATCAGTTCTGGCTCTTGTTTTGTTTGGAATGGTCATGCTGTACAGCACCAGTTCCTATAACGGAATGGTAAAATTCGGCGATTCCTTTTACTACCTGAAAAAACAGTTTTTTGCAACAAGCCTTGGGCTGGCTGCCATGTACATTGTAGCGAAGACAGACTACCATGTATGGGCAGCTTTTTCTGTATGGGCCTATTTTTTGTCAGCGATTTTATCGACACTGGTTCTCTTTGTCGGTCAGGAAATCAATGGTTCCAAACGCTGGCTTTCCTTGGGTCCTTTTTCTTTTCAGCCCTCAGAGTTTGCAAAAGTAGCCCTGATCCTTTTTTTAGCATGGCTGGTCATGAAGCAGGGAAAGAACATTGCAAGGCTAAAACAGATGTTTCTGGTCATTTTAAGCGCTCTGCCCATCGTTGCCCTTGTAGGAACCAACAATCTGAGTACTGCCATCATTATTTTAGGGATTGCAGTGGTGCTGATCTTTGTTGCCAGTCCAAAATATCTGCAGTTTATTGCAGTAGGCGTCATCGGCGTGCTGTTTGTTGCCCTGTTTCTTGCGACTGCAAGCTACCGTCTGGAACGTTTGGCAATCTGGATGGATCCGGAAAGCTATGAAAAGGGATATCAGACCATTCAGGGGCTGTATGCCATCGGATCCGGAGGGATTTTCGGAGTTGGTTATGGAAATGGAAAGCAAAAGCTTGGATTTGTACCGGAAGCACAAAATGATATGATCTTTTCCATTATCTGCGAGGAACTGGGGCTCTTTGGGGCAGGCGTGCTGATGGTGCTGTTCGGAATTCTGATCTGGCGACTGATGGTCGTGGCAAGTCATACCAGGGATCTTTTTGGAACATTGATCGTTACCGGAATCATGGCACACATTATGATCCAGGTAATCTTAAACATTGCGGTTGTGACAAACACCATTCCCAATACGGGAATCACCCTGCCCTTTGTCAGTTATGGAGGAACCTCGGTGCTGTTTTTGCTGGCAGAAATGGGAATCGCACTCAATGTGTCACTCTCTACCAGAAAAGAACATTAAAGGTGCAAGTGATGCATATCTTATTATGAATGAAATTTGTGGGGGAATCCTTTGAGTAAAATAGAAGTGGAAGGTATGCACAGGCTGCAGGGAGAGATCACAGTCCAAGGAAGCAAAAATGCTGTGCTTCCCATTTTATCAGCCTGTGTACTGAACGAGGGAGAGACGATCCTTCATGGCTGCCCGAAAATAAAAGATGTTTCCTCCATGCTGGAAGCGCTTTCCTGTGCAGGGGCAAAGATCCGCTGGGAAGGATCAACGCTGATCGTGGATACTTCGGTGATGCATTCGGAGCCTTTTATCGAAAAAGCAGGAACTATGCGTTCTTCGGTAATGCTTCTGGGGAGTTTTCTGGCCCGGTTCGGAAAAGCCATTTTGGGTTATCCCGGCGGCTGCAAAATAGGGAAACGTCCTATCGATCTTCATGAGCAGGCGCTGCAGGCAATGGGCGTTCTGTTTTGTGAGGAGGAAGACTATCTGGAGGGAAGATGTGCCTTTTTGGAAGGCTGTGATCTGTTCCTGCCTTATCCCAGTGTAGGTGTGACGGAAAATATCCTTTTGGCAGCCTCCAAAGCGTCTGGGTTGACCAGGATTTATGGTGCGGCAAAAGAGCCGGAAATCGTCCAGCTGTGTGAATTTTTGAAGCTGTTAGGAGTACGGATTCAGGGGATTGGAACGGATCAGCTGTCTGTTATGGCGGGTCCCTTTAAAAAATATGTGGAATTTGAAATCTGTTCGGATCGTATCGTGGCCGGTACCTACCTGCTTGCAGCTGCGGCAACAGGGGGCGAGGTTACGTTGAAAAATGCGCCGCTGCAGCAAATGAAATCAACCATTCAGACGATAGGCCGTCTGGGGGCGGAACTGACCCGTTGTGAAAATGAGGTGCGGATCCGTATGAACAATCTGCCAAAATCCATCAACTATCTTCGCACCGCACCGTATCCGGGATTTCCTACAGATCTTCAGTCTCCGCTGCTGGCAGTGCTCTGCCGGGCGAAGGGGGAGAGCAGGATTGAGGAATGCATCTTTGAAAACCGATTCCAGATCGTTCCGGAATTGGAAAAAATGGGTGCAAATCTGCAGGTGAAGGAAAACTGTGTCAGGATTTGTCCGTCTGCACAATTAAAAGGAGCCGTTTTGCAGGCACCGGATCTGCGGGGCGGAGCAGCCTTGATCCTTGCAGCAATGGCGGCAGAAGGATACTCTGTGATCGAGCATGCAGAAGTGATCTTTCGCGGCTACGAAAGGATCGTGGAAGATTTTTCTGCATTGGGTGCTCATATTTCAAAGAAACAGTAGTGCAGGAATCGAAAATCTATGGTAAAATGCTTGCTATGAAACGAAGACAGACAAAAAAGAAAAAACTGAATTTTAAATGGATCGCAGCAGGCATGGGGGCGGCAGTTCTCATATTTTCCATTCTGATTGCCATGGGAATCTTTCGTGTGACCAAAGCGGAGGTAACAGGTAATTCCTATTACACAGAGAAAGAAATTTTAAATATGGTCATGGGAGACCATAAAAATTCCCTGTACCTGATGGCACAGTATGATTATTTGGGCGGGCAAGAAATTCCGTTTATTGACCGGGTAGAGATCAAACTGGTTTCTCCAAGTCATATTAAAATACGGGTTTATGAAAAAACATTGATTGGCTATGTAAGCTATATGGGCTCCAATCTCTATTTTGATAAGGACGGAACCGTTGTAGAAAGTTCCTCGGAGGTGCTGGAGGGGATTCCCTGTATCAAAGGTCTGAAATTTGATACGCTGACCCTGTATCAGCCGTTGGCAGTAGAAAATGAAGAAGTCTTTGATATTCTTCTGTCCATGACGCAGATGATGAAAAAATATGAGCTGGAGCCGGACGCGATCACACTGCAGAATGACGGAACGCAGATCGTGCTGACCTTCGATCAGGTGCGGATCAATCTGGGAGCCGGGGAAAAGATGGACGAGAAAGCTGCAAGGATCAAATCTCTATTGCCGGATCTTGCGGAAAGATCGGGAACACTACATATGGAAGAATATACCAATGAGAGCACCAATATCTCGTTTATCAAGGATAAGTAATATTTTTCCCCTTTTTTGAAAAAGTATCTTGCTAAAATGATGAAAAACAGATAATATTAAATGAAGTAGATATTTGTACAAGTGATGTACATAAAGGAGGACACAAAGTTGTTGGAAATTATGACAAACGAAGCGGAATCCGCAGCAAGAATTATCGTGATCGGTGTTGGTGGTGCAGGAAATAACGCTGTTAATAGAATGATAGATGAACAGATCGGTGGAGTGGAATTTATCGGGATCAATACAGATAAACAGGCATTGAATTTCTGTAAAGCCTCAAACGCGCTTCAGATCGGAGAAAAGCTTACCAAAGGTCTTGGTGCAGGTGCAAAACCGGAGATCGGAGAAAAGGCAGCAGAAGAAAATATTGATGATATCAAAGACGCTCTCAAAGGTGCAGATATGGTATTTGTTACCTGCGGTATGGGCGGCGGTACCGGTACTGGTGCAGCACCGGTCGTTGCAAAGGCAGCAAAGGAAATGGGAATCCTGACTGTCGGCGTTGTGACCAAGCCATTTAAGTTTGAAGCAAGAACCAGAATGCAGAATGCGGTAGCCGGCATCGAAAAACTGAAAGACAGCGTAGATACGTTGATCGTAATTCCAAATGACAAACTTTTAGAGATCGTTGACAGAAGAACGACGATGCCGGAAGCTTTAAAGAAGGCAGACGAAGTGCTTCAGCAGGCAGTACAGGGAATCACAGACCTGATCAACCTGCCGGCATTGATCAATTTGGACTTTGCCGATGTGCAGACAGTTATGACAGATAAAGGAATCGCACACATTGGTATCGGAAGTGCCAAAGGTGATGATAAAGCATTGGAAGCTGTGAAACAGGCAGTTGCATCTCCATTACTGGAAACGACAATCTCCGGTGCTTCTCATGTAATCATTAATGTATCCGGAGATATTTCTCTGATGGACGCAAACGATGCAGCAAGCTATGTACAGGATATGGCAGGAGAAGATGCAAATATTATCTTCGGTGCAATGTATGATGATACATATACAGACGAATGCAGCATTACAGTCATCGCAACAGGTCTGGACGCAAATGTAACAGGTGCTCAGAAAGTAATCCCGACTAAGAGCGGACTGAATTTTGGAGCATCTTCCAGAATGACAACTCCGGTGAAACCGACTGCTTCCGCAGCACCGGTATCTCAAATCAAAACAGCAGCACCGGTGACTCCGGTAATGCCGTTAAAAGCTGAAAATACAGCGTTCCCTGGAATCGTGACACCAAAGGTACAGGCTCCGGAAGAACAGGAAATCAAAATCCCTCTGTTCTTACAGAAAAACCGTAAATAAATAAGACAACCCTCCGTCAGATTGGCGGAGGGTTTTTTTATTAGCAAAAGAGTGTCTGCTTTACAAGATCGATCGGCATTTCCTGACTTGTCCAGATGCGGAAGGCTTCAGCTCCCTGGTATAGAAGCATGTACATACCGTTGAAGGTGGAAAGTCCGGCTTCTTCTGCCATGGTAAGAAGCTTTGTTTTTTTCGGATTATAGATCACATCAGAAACAACCAGTTCCGGGTGAAAATAGGAAGAATCCGGAATGAGACAGCCGTTTGTGTCAGGTGCCATGCCCACAGAGGAAGCATTGACCAGAAGGGCACTGTCTGAGACGGCTGCTTTTAAGGCAGTTTCATCATGAAGCTCCTGCAGGGTGATCTGACAGGCGGTTTCTTTACAAAGCTGAGTGATCTGAGATTCTATCAGGTTCCAGGAATTTCCCTTCCGGGCAAAAACATGGATTTTTGAAACACCGTCCAGTGCAGCCTGGGTAAGAATGGCAGATGCAGCACCGCCGGAGCCAAGAAGTGTCATTTCTTTTCCGATGATATCATGTCCGGCGTCAATGACGGAACGCATGTATCCGACACCGTCCGTATTGTGCCCGATCAGCTGATCATTTTCAATGACTACGGTGTTTACGGAATGCATGAGTCTGGCAGCCGGAGACAGCTGATCGCAAAGATCAGCGGCAATGCGCTTACATGGCATGGTACAGTTAAATCCTTTTGCACCGATCTGTTTCAGTGTTGCGGCAGTCCGTTCAAATTCTTCTGCATTGCAGCGAAAAGCAAGGTAGGTATAATCCAGCTGCAGAGCATCAAAAGCCAGGTTGTGCATGGCAGGAGAAATGCTGTGAGCGACCGGATCTCCCAAAAGACAAAGGAGGCGTGTGTGCCCGGTAATGTGTTTTTTCATAAGAAGCCTCTTTTCCGAAGTTTTTTATCATTCTATCGGAATTTTTTTTGTGTGTCAAATGTTGCACTTTATGGAAAAAAATACTATACTGATATTATGTTGAGTTTTAAGGAGACGGGTATGAAACAGGTAGTAACGGTAAGAAATTTAACCATTGGAGAGGGAATGCCAAAGATCTGTGTTCCGATCGTAGCATCGACTGAGGCAGACATTCTGGCAAAAGCAGCGGAGATCATGGAGTATCCGGCAGATCTGATCGAATGGCGTGCTGATTATTTTGAAGATGCATACAATCTTTCGGCAGTCGCATCAGTGCTGAAAGGACTTCGGGAAGTGATCGGTGATATGCCGCTGCTGTTTACATTCCGCTCAGAGAGCGAAGGCGGCTGTAAATCCATCTGTGCAAAAGACTATTTTGCATTGAATCTTGCAGTAGCAATGTATGGGGAAGTAGACATCATTGATATTGAGATCGATCATGATCTGGAAAGAGCCAAAAATGTGATCGCAATGCTCCATGAAGCGGGCATCAAAGTCATTGCATCACACCATGATTTCGACAAAACGCCGGCAAGAAGCGAAATTATGACAAAATTGTCGAAAATGAAAGAATTAGATGCTGACATTTTAAAAATCGCAGTTGCACCGAATGAGATCGGAGATGTGGCGAGACTGTTAAAGATTACAGGAAGAACCAGTATCAACTTTGAAAAGCCGCTCATTACTATGGCAATGGGCCAGATGGGAATCGTAACCAGGATCGCAGGAGAGTCTTTTGGATCTGATGTGACCTTTGGTTATGTGGGAGAATGCTCCGCGCCGGGACAGCTTCATGTCAATGATCTGAAACTGATTCTGGAAACCTTACATAAATATCACGAAGCAATGTAATATTCTTTATCGAAAAGAGTCGCAAAAGCGGCTCTTTTTTGTATCTGTTTGTCATTTCTTTTAGAAAAAAATAAAAAACATTTCCCAATCTTTTGACAAAATAAAAATCTCCCTTTTCGTATAATGAGCTTGTAAATGAGGAGAAACAAAAATGCAGTACATCATTTATCCGGATTTTCTGTTTTTAGAAAATTTTTTATGTAATTTGCTGTTTCTGGCATTTTTGAAAGGTCTTTTTTTTCCGGCAGCCACTTGGAAAAAGATCTTTCTGGCCGGAGGGGTTACTGCATTTTGTAATACGTTCGCTTCGATTTTGTTTTTTCACAGCATCTGGATCTTAAAGCTGGGAATTTTGCTCCCAGCCGCCGGATTGATGGTTGTCTCCTGTATGGAGATCCATGACGGAAGAAGAATGCTTTATCTGCTGTATCAGATCATTTTATGGACACTGGTGATTGGAGGAATCCTACAGACAGTGGAACAATGGACGCCGCTCAATTCCCAAAAACTGCTTTGGGGAGTCGGTGTGGCTGTCCTGGGATTTGGAATCGCAGAAAAGGGAATGAAGGTATACAGACGTCAAAATGCATGCATGCGGGAATGTACTCTTTATTTTCAGGGAAACAGCATTTCGGTCTGCGGATTTGCAGATACCGGAAATCAACTGATCGATCCCATCTGCAAAAAGCCGGTATCGGTTCTGTCAGAAGATGCCTGGAAAAAATTACTGGACGGAAGGGAGGAGCCTCTTTACCGTCTGATCCCGTATCGAACGGTCGGAAAGCCCAATGGACTGATCCGGGTCGTACAGATCGATTTTATGGTGATCCTGGAAGGAGAAAACAGCAGGATCTGTGAACAGCCGATAATCGCAATTACAGAACAGCCATTTACGGGAATGTTTCACTATTCCATTTTGCTTCACAGTGATGTTTGTTAGGAGGAAAAGAAATGTTGGTTAAGGTAGCAATACCAAAGCAGATACAATTTAAGATTGTTCCGCGTCTGCCGGATCTGCTGTTCGGAGGGCAGCAGGAGATTCATTACATAGGGGGAAGTGAAGTGCTTCCGCCGCCGCTGGAGCCGGGTCAGGAGGCTGCGGCGATCGAGCAGTTGTCAACGGAAAATGCATCAGAGGCAAGATCTCTGCTCATTGAGCACAATCTGCGGCTGGTTGTCTATATTGCGAAAAAATTTGATAATACCGGTGTGGGCGTGGAGGATCTGATCTCGATCGGAACGATTGGATTGATCAAAGCAATCAACACCTTCAATAAAGATAAGAACATTAAGCTTGCGACTTACGCTTCCCGATGCATTGAAAATGAGATTTTGATGTATTTGAGGAGAAATTCCAAAACCCGCCTGGAAGTATCCATCGATGAGCCTTTGAATGTGGATTGGGACGGAAATGAGCTGCTTCTTTCGGATATTTTGGGAACGGAGGAAGATGTGATCTATAAGGATATCGAAAGTGAGGTAGAGCGGAAGCTTTTGAATAAGGCGATTGAGAAACTGTCTCAGCGGGAACGAACGATCGTGGAACTGCGGTTTGGACTTCGAAGCCCGAGGGAAGAAGAAATGACCCAAAAAGAGGTAGCAGATCTTTTGGGAATTTCCCAGTCCTATATTTCAAGACTTGAGAAAAAAATCATTAAGCGTCTGAAAAAAGAGATCGTCAGATATGAATAGCTGATTGAATTCGGGGAATGCTTTTCTTAGGAGTTAAGATCTTTAAGGAGAGCAAACATGGTTCAGGGAAAAGTTGAGATTTGCGGTGTAAATACATCGAAATTGCCGATACTGAAGGAGGAAGAAAAGGAAGAACTTTTTAAGAGAATCAAAGCCGGAGACATGGAAGCGAGGGAAAAATACATTCAGGGAAATTTAAGACTGGTATTAAGTGTGATCAAACGGTTTTCAAACAGCAATGAATGTCCGGACGATCTGTTCCAGATCGGCTGCATCGGCCTGATCAAAGCCATTGATAATTTTAAGCCGGAAATGATGGTAAAATTTTCCACTTATGCGGTTCCAATGGTCGCCGGAGAACTGCGGCGCTATTTGAGAGATAATTTCAATTCGATCCGTGTCAGCAGATCCTTGCGGGACATCGCCTATAAAGCAATCTATGCTAAGGAAGACTACATGAAGAAGAACGCCAAGGAGCCTACCGTAGCAGAAATTTCCGAAATGATAAAAATCCCGGAGGAGGATGTGATACTGGCGATGGATGCGATCCAAAGCCCGGTAAGCCTCTATGAACCGGTCTATACCGAGGGCGGAGATACCCTCTATGTGATGGATCAGATTAGTGATAAAAAAAATAAAGAAGAAAACTGGGTAGAGGAGCTGTCTTTACAGGAAGCCATGAAGAAGCTGGATTCCAGGGAGCAGCATATCATTGATCTGAGATTTTATGAAGGAAGAACCCAGATGGAGGTGGCAGAGGAAATCGGCATTTCCCAGGCACAGGTCAGCCGGCTGGAAAAACATGCTTTAAAGACCATGCGGCAGTATCTTCGCTGAATCCGCAAAGCAGTATGCAAAAACGGAAAATTTCTGTTGCATACGGTAAGGATTTATGTTATAGTCGGAGACAATGTGAAAAAAGATACTTATATAAATTCATGATTGGATGAATGTTTCTACAAACTACCGGAATAGTTTTGCTATAAGTGAAGGACAGCAAAACTATTTTGGTAGTTTTTTGTTGTCCCAAAAGAAAGACAAAGGGGAAATAAGAAAAATGAGCAAAACTTTAGAAGAAAAAAAGATCTCCAGACTTTTGCTGAAATTTTCAGTACCATGTGTCATGGGGTTATTAATCAGTGCACTGTATAATATTGTAGACCAGATTTTCATCGGGAACAGTGAGCTTGGCTATTTGGGAAATGCCGCTACAGGAGTTTCGTTCCCGGTTATCTGCATTGCCAATGCCTTTGCATGGTGTGTCGGAGACGGTGCAGCCTCTTATTTAAGCATCTGTGCCGGACAAAAAGATACAGAAAACGCACATAAATGTGTCGGAACAGGAATTACCGTAACCTTGCTGATCAGTCTTGTGCTGATGGCAATCTGTGAAGAAGCAGCAGCACCTCTGATGAGCCTTTTTGGAGCCTCTGATCAGACACTGGAGCTGTCAGTGACCTATTTTAAGATCATTGCAGCCTTTTTCCCGTTCTATCTGCTGTTAAATGTAATGAACAGTATGATCCGCGCTGATGGAAGCCCGGCGTTTGCCATGGTGGCAATGTTGACTGGTGCCATTTCCAATATTATCTTAGATCCGATTTTCATTTTCGGTTTGAAATGGGGAATTGCAGGGGCAGCCTGGGCAACGGTCATCGGCCAGGTAGCGTCCTTTTTGATCTGTGCCGTTTATTTCTTTAAGCCGAAAAGCTTTCATCTGACCAAACGGAGCTTTGTGCCGGATCTTCCAGTGCTCCGTCATGTGATCAGGCTGGGTGCAGCAACTTTTGTAACACAGATTTCGATCGTAACAGTATCTCTCGTCAGCAACATGATGCTGGCACATTATGGAGCATTATCAAAATACGGTCCGGATATTCCGATTTCCGTATTCAGCATTCAGACGAAGGTTTATACCATTGTATTGAATATCGTTACCGGAATTGCTCTCGGCGGTCAGCCGATCTTCGGCTATAATTACGGTGCAAAGAGAATGGATCGTGTGAAAGAAACTTACAAGATCGTTCTTCGGGCGACGATCATTACCGGTGTGATCGCAACAGTGATCTTCCAGCTGTGGCCGCAGGCAGTGGTTGGTATTTTCGGTTCCGGAAATGAATTATATCAGGAATTTGCAGTAAAGACCTTCCGGATCTACCTGTCTTTGATGACGGTAACCTGCCTTGTAAAAATGACAGCTTTATTCTTCCAGGCAATAGGAAAATCAACCCATGCGGTACTTGCTTCGGTGGTAAGAGATCTTCTTTGCTTTACACCGCTGGCTTTAATCCTTCCGTCATTGTTTGAAGGAGAAGCGGCAGGAAGTGGAATCTACGGAATCCTGTTTGCAGCGCCAATTTCAGATATTGCTGCATTGATCGTAATCATTGGTTTGACGATCCCGTTTTTTAAGAAGTTGAATAGAGAAATTGCAGAAAATGCAGGCTGTTAGGTAATCTCCTTTACAAAAGGATAAAAAGAGAGTAGAATACTTTTATAAAATCATTTATAAAAGAAAAGGAATACTCTCTCCATGGAAAAGCGAAGCGAAGCAAAAAGAAAGATTACCAATTATCTATTAAATCATAAAAGAACTTCCAAAACAGAGCTGGCAAAGGAATTAAATCTCAGCATGCCGACCGTTCTTTCCAATGTCAATGATCTGATGGAAAAAGGCATTGTGACAGAGTTTGGAGAATATGAATCCACTGGGGGAAGAAAAGCCAAGAGCATCGGAATCAATCCTTCCTACTGTAAAGCCATGGGAATGATCATAACAGCCAATCATCTGGAAATGGTTTTGGTAAATTTAGGCGGTGAGATCGAACAGTCGGAAAGAGTTCGTTTGAAATTTATGCCGGAGCTTTCCTACTGTAAACAGGCGGCAGAGCTTGCCAAAGCATTTTTACAAAAGCATTCGCCGGATCAGCAGGTGCTGGGAATCGGTGTTTCCATTCCGGGAATCATTGATCAGAAGGAACGGATCGTGACCAAATCCCATGCCTTACAGATCGAAAATTACAGTCTGCGCTTTTTAGAGCAGGCACTTGGGCTGCCGGTCTACTTTGAAAATGATGCCAATGCGGCAATGTTGGCGGAAAATCCGCAGAAATATGAAAATGCCGTTTATTTATCTTTAAATCATACGCTGGGCGGTGCTTTTTGCATTGACGGACAGCTGATCCGCGGAAAAAATCAAAGAGCCGGAGAGTTTGGACATATGATCCTGATTCCGGGGGGAAAAAGATGTTACTGCGGAAAGGAAGGCTGTGCAGATGCTTATTGTGCAGCCAGTGTATTGACAAAAAATCATGAAATTTCTCTGGAAGATTTCATGAAGCAGGTGGAAGAGGGAGAGCCGTCTTCTATGGAAACCTGGGAAACCTATCTGGAAAATCTGGCAGTACTAATCTCCAATCTTCGCATGGCCTATGACATGGACGTAATCCTTGGGGGAGATGTGGGCGGTATTTTAAGAGATCACTTCATTTCTTTGGGACAGAAGGTTATGGCGTATAACGGCTTCGACCATGACATTTCTTATTTGAAGCCTTGTACCTACCAAAGAGAAGCCTCCGGAGTAGGCGTGGCGAAGCATTTCTTTATGGAAATTGAATAATTGAATATCAATGAATGAGGAACCTCAAATTGTGCAGCAGTGCAGTTGGAGGTTCTTTTTTTGTGCACTTTTTTAAAATCCTTTGTGGGATTTTTACAATTGAAAAACTCCAAAACTGTGAAAAAGGGAAAAAAGAGGAAATCCTGTTGACAAATATTTAAAAAGGAATAATAATGTAATTACTTTAATAAAACATTTAATAAAAGATAAAAATAAAGAAAAGGAGAAACGCATATGTTACAGCAGGTTATGACAAATCCGGGAGAAATTACGTTTGTGGAGGTGCCGGTTCCAGAAATCAAAGAAAACGAGGTGTTGGTAAAAATCATGCATATCGGAATCTGCGGATCAGATATTCATGTCTACCACG
Source organism: uncultured Lachnoclostridium sp. (assembly GCA_964580255.1). GTDB lineage: Bacteria > Bacillota > Clostridia > Lachnospirales > Lachnospiraceae > HGM12587. Next base: position 19,824 of record CAZOJX010000017.1, read on the forward strand.
GAAAACATCCATTTACCAAATATCCGGTAACACAGGGGCATGAAGTGTCCGGACAGATCGTAGAGGTTGGAGAAAATGTGCAGGAGTTCCATGTGGGAGAGAAGGTAACCATCGAGCCGCAGGTATATTGCGGAGAGTGCCACCCATGCCGCCACGGAAAATATAATCTTTGCGAGGAACTTAAAGTGATGGGATTCCAGACAACGGGAACCGCATCGGAATATTTTGCGGTAGATGCGTCTAAAGTCACACCAATTCCGGAAGAAATGTCCTATGAAGAAGGTGCGATGATCGAGCCTCTGGCAGTTGCCGTTCATGCGGTAAAACAGATGGGCGATGTGAAAGGAATGAACATTGCAGTGCTGGGAGCAGGCCCGATCGGAAATCTGGTGGCACAGACGGCAAAAGGTATGGGAGCTGCCAAAGTGATGATCACAGATGTCAGCGACCTGCGCCTTGAAAAAGCAAAGGAATGCGGAATTGATGTGTGTGTGAACACGAAAACAAAGGATTTCGGGGAAGCCATGGTGGAAGCCTTCGGACCGGATAAAGCGGATGTGATCTATGACTGTGCAGGAAACAACATTACCATGGGTCAGGCCATCAAGTATGCGAGAAAGGGCAGCGTGATCGTACTGGTAGCCGTGTTTGCAGGAATGGCAACCATCGATCTGGCAGTTGCCAATGACCATGAACTGGATATCAAGAGCACCATGATGTACCGTCATGAAGATTATGTAGATGCCATTGCACTGGTAAATGAAAATAAGGTTCATTTAAAACCGTTGATCTCAAAAATCTTTGCTTTTTCAGACTATCTGAAAGCATATCAGTACATTGATGAGAATCGGGAAACAACTATGAAAGTTCTCATTAACGTACAGGAATCATAACAGGGGAAAATTGGGGAGGTACCTATGGACAGCAAAAACAGTCAGGGAAAAGTGCCGCTGATCAGTAAGATCGCATACGGCTTTGGTGATGTAGGATGTAATTTCAGCTGGATGTTTGTCAGCAACTTTTTAATGATCTTTTATACAGATGTGTTTGGCATCAGCATGGCGGCGGTGTCAGGATTGATGCTCTTTTCGAGATTTTGGGACGCTATCAATGATCCCATCGTGGGAGCTTTGACAGATAAAACAAAATCAAAATGGGGCCGTTACCGTCCGTGGCTTCTGTTTGGAGCTCCGGTCACCGCATTGCTTTTGATCCTGACCTTCTGGGCAAGACCGGAATGGTCACAGAATGCGAAGATCCTTTACATGGCAGTTACCTACTGTCTGCTGGTTTTAGGATATACCTGTGTAAACATTCCTTACGGAACCCTTTGCGGAGCCATGACTCAGGATATCGATGAGAGGGCAAAGTTAAATACTTCCCGGTCAGTAGCAGCTATGATCGCCATCGGTGTTTTAAACATTATCACGGTGCCGCTGGTCAATCATTTTGGCAGTCAGAGTGCAAAGACCGGATATCTGACAGTGGCTGTTCTTTATGGACTGATCTTTACCCTGTGCCATTTCTTCTGTTTTGCCAAAACAAAGGAGGCTGTCAGCATTCCGGAAAAGGAAAAGATTTCCTTAAAGGTGCAGCTCAATGCGGTGCTGCAGAATAAGCCGTATCTTTTGGCACTTGTGGGACAGATTCTCTTTGGGTTTACCTTATACGGACGAAATGCAGACATTTTGTACTATTTTACCTATGTGGAAGGAAATGCGGCTTACTATACCACTTATTCCATGTGCATTATCATTCCATCGATTATCGGTGCAGCCTGCTTTCAGCCGGTATTTTCAAAACTCAACAATAAGGGAAGAACTGCTTCTGTGTTTGCCCTGCTGACGGGAATCTGTATGCTGGCGTTATATTTCTTCAATGTGAAGGAATCCCCGATCCTGTTTTATGGGGTGTCAGGACTTACCCAGTTTTTCTTTTCCGGTTTCAATACCGCCATCTATGCCATCATTCCGGATTGTGTGGAATACGGAGAATGGAAGACCGGACTTCGAAACGATGGTTTTCAGTATGCCTTCATTTCCCTTGGAAATAAGATCGGAATGGCCGTCGGAACGGCACTTTTAGCAGGACTTTTAGGGAAATACGGCTATGTGGCAAATCAGGTACAGAATGCACAGGTCATTGCTATCATGAAGCATTCCTTTACTACCATTCCGGGAATCCTGTGGCTGGTGACAGCACTGGTGTTGTTTTTCTATCGCTTAAACAAGAAACGTTACAATGAGATTGTGGAGGATTTAAAAAATGGCAAAAAAGGTTGATATTGCTGCATTAGGGGAACTGCTCATTGATTTTACTGAGTCGGGAGTCAGTGCCGATGGAAGAAAGCTGTTTGAGCAGAATCCCGGCGGTGCGCCGGCAAATCTTCTGACAGTTGCCAGTCATATGGGTTACCGCACCGCATTTATCGGAAAAGTCGGAAAGGATATGCATGGAGAATTCCTAAAAAGAACCCTGCAAAAGGAAGGCATTGATACCAGCGGTCTGATCGAAGATCCGGACTGCTTTACAACGCTTGCATTTGTGGAGATTGATGAAAAAGGGGAACGAAGATTCTCTTTTGCAAGAAAACCGGGTGCCGATACCCAGTTAAGAAAAGAGGAACTGAATCGGGAACTTTTAACAAATTGTAAGATCTTTCATTTCGGTTCTCTGTCCTTAACCCAGGAACCTTCCAAAAGTACGGTTTTGGAAGCAATCAGGATCGCCAAAGAAGCGGGCGCACTTATTTCCTTTGATCCAAATTACAGGGCGCCTTTGTGGAAAAATCCAACTGAGGCAGTCGATGCTATCAAGGAAGTCCTTCCATTAGTGGATATTCTGAAAGTGTCTGATGAGGAGAGCGTTCTGGTGACAAAAGAACAGGATTACGAACAGGCGGCACAGTGCCTCCTGTCCATGGGCTTAAAGTTTGTAGCCATCACTTTGGGAAGCCAAGGAGCATTGGCCGCCACTGCCCAAAGAAAAGAATTTATCAGAGCTTGTGCGGTAAAGGCTGTGGATACTACCGGCGCCGGTGACTCCTTCTGGGGCGGATTTTTAAGCTGCTTTTTATCCCTTGGCCTGCCGCTGGAAGACATGAGCTGGGACCAGATTCGCCAGTGTGTGGAAATGGGAAATACAGTTGCAGGCTTGTGCGTGCAAAAACGCGGCGGGATCCCGGCGATACCGACGAAGGAAATGGTGATGGAGAAGATGAAT
>CAZOJX010000018.1:0-5042 GCA_964580255.1 uncultured Lachnoclostridium sp.
CTTACAGGAATTGCACAGCGAGATTCATGACAAATAAATCCTTTGCAATTTTCTTTAAAAAAGCACAAAAATCCTCAGGCGTCACCGCCTGAGGATTTCTTTTTTTAACTATTCAACTTTATTCAAATAACTGCTGATGCAGTAAAGCGTCTGTCCCTGATATTCTACTCTCGACCAGCCGTAATCCGTATTGATTCCGGTTCTGGTAAATACATCACCTGCATAAACCGTTGCCACTACCGCTGCATCCTCTCTGGTCACACTCGGCAGTTTTCGCAGATTGACCTCAATCTTTGGAGTTACCTGCTCATTCACCTTCGTAAACTCCGTCGCAATGCCGTCGTCCGGTTCTGCGGTCGGTGTTTTGTAGGAAAGATCTGTGGTGAGATAATTTGATACTGCATAATATCTCTGACCATCAATCTCCAGTCTGGACCAGCCGCTGTCACTGATTCCTGTCCGTTTCGCTGTTTCTCCGTTTTTAAGCTGTGCAAGGATCAGACTTTCCTCTCCCTGACTTGGAATATCTCGAAGGTTGGTCACGTCTTTGGAAGTGACGGTTTCCTCTACTTCTCTGAAGTTCAGCAATGCCTCCACATCAGCCTCCGCCTGATCCGGTGCAGTCTGATCCTGGGCCTGAACGGTAGAGGAATAACCAAAGTAAGCCACGTTAATATCTACCGGCTTGCTGATTCCGTCTACTGTGCCGTTATTGGTAAACTGCCACATATCATGCACACCTGCATAGCTGGACGCCTGAGTTTCCGGATATGGAGTTCCCGGATACTGTGACACCCAGATTTTAAAATTCTTTTCAATCCTTGAAGTTTCCCAGTCTGCATCTGCCGTCATTTCATTCTTAGAGGCATAAAACATCGGGGTATAGCCCTGACCGTAAATCTCATTTAAAAAAGCAATGGCACAGTCCGTTCTCTCTGTTTTTGTCAGCGAATACTGTCGGTTGTCTGCATTCTGAAAGCCTTCACAGTTATAAGCCACCGGATAAGTGATCTGATACTGGGAAATATAATCAGCTACCCATCTGGCTTCTTCTCTGGCTTCTTCCTCTGTAATCGCAGTAGAGAAGAAATATGCACCAATCTTCAGACCATTGGCAGTTGCCTCCTGCATATTGTATCTGGCGTTGGTGTCCGCAACGATCTCGCCGCTGTTCTGGGTACGATATCCCACACGAACCATGGCAAAATCAATCCCGGTTGCCGCTGCCTTGGCCCAGTCAATGGTTCCCTGATATTTCGCCACATCGATTCCCAGCGTTGTTTCCGAAGTTTCATCGGCATTTTCGGCAGTCAGGATTTTAGAAACCTCTGTCTGCGCACCGTTTTGTGTGTCCACAACATTTGCCTCATACTGAGGATCTTCCGAATCTTCCTCCGGGGTTTCTTCTGATATCTCTGATTCCACCACCACTGCTGTCTGATCCGCATCTTCCTCGGAATCCTTAAAAATCCCAAACAGCAGCTTCAATGCTCCAAACAGAATCAAAGCCGCCAAAAGTACTGCCAATGCAATGACCGCGATCACTTTCGGGTCTACCCGTCTTCTTTTTCGTCTTCTCTTTGCCATTGTATTCCCTCCGTTGATTTTGTCCCTACAATGCCTTCTGTATGTTCTGTCTCATTTTATCTGCCAGCATTTCATATTGTTCGATTTCTTCTTCAGTAAGTCCCGAATATTTCACCTGTAAATAAGTATTTTTTGCTGCCAGCAGATCGTAGATCACCGGCTCTGCTTCTTCCAAAAGTTCCAGTTCGATCTTTTTGCGGGATTTCTTTTTTTCCAGTTCCTCCGGCTCTTTTAGACGAAGCATATTCTTCGCCATCAGCTTTTGAATGGAAAGAACCAGTTTTCTCCGCTTGACCTGGATAACCTCTGCCATTTCCTGCAGACTGCAGTGTTCATCCGTCTGACTCAAATAAAATAACAGTTTTACATCTTCAAAATTCAGATCCCGTTTCAGAGCTACAGTTTCCAGATAACGATCTAAAAGCCTGCTTTCCCGATAAGTATCAAAAAGGATTCCTGCTCCCTCGGCAATGCTTAAGCTGACGGAAATCCGTTCATCTCCCAGACGCATACTGCCCGGAAGGATCATTGGTGCTACCGTACCGTCTCCCGCCGCATCGATCAGAAAACGATATACCTGCAGACTGATCTTTTCGTAATCTTCTTCTTTAAAAACGTCCTGATAAAACTCCTTATAACATTTAAAAACGGTCTTTTTCATGTGGAGCGTCTTTGCAATGCTCGCTCCCTGTGACACTAAAGATCCCGGTGTTTTCACATAATAGTAGATCGGCACATGGAGAGCATAAACCCGCTCCACATGGCGGATATATTCCATATTAAAAAGAAAATCCTCGCACCAGCTGATATCCTTATCCATGCAAAGTCCGTTTTCCAAAATGATGCTTCGCCGATAAAGCTTGTTCCAAAGCACTCCGTAGTAAAAATCTGCCGGATTTTCCATCAGCTCCAGTGCAAATTCCTCTCTGGTCAGGATTCCGTCTTCCCGGATCCTTCCTTTCTGGGAAAGCCGTTCCCCGATCACCCGGTAAAAATCCGTAATGACCAGATCACAGTCTTTTTCCATAGCTGTATGCACCAAAAGTCCTGTGGCATCCGGGGTGATCCAGTCATCGCTGTCAATAAACTGAAGATACTCTCCTTTTGCCATTGCGATGGCCTGATTTCTCGTATCAGACACACCTGAATTTTCTTTATGCACCACCCGGATTCTCGGATCCTTTTCCGCATAGGAATCACAGATCATACCTGAAGAATCCGTGCTGCCGTCGTCCATCAAAAGCAGTTCAAAATCCTCAAAATCCTGTTTCAGCACACTGTCAATACAGCGTTTCAGATGCTTTTTCGCATTGTAGATTGGAATCACGATACTTACTTTCGGATTCATAGATATCACTTCCTTAGCCCATTAACAAATATACAAAATATACTGCATATGCAATCAGCATAACAATCCCTACCGGACGTTTCAGCTGATGTTCTTTCATTACACCAAACCAGAGCAGCAGTCCTGCTGCCAATGCTACGGCGAAATCGACTAAAAAGCCTGTCTCAAATACCACCGGAGTGATCAATGCTGTCGTTCCAACGACGAATAAGATATTAAAAATATTGCTTCCTACGATATTTCCAATGGCTATATCTGCTTTTCCTTTTCTTGCAGCTGTTACAGAGGTTACCAGCTCCGGCAAAGAAGTTCCGAAAGCCACGATGGTCAGACCGATCAGACGCTCGTCAACACCAAAGGTTTCCGCAATCACCGTCGCATTGTCAACGGTCAGATCACTGCCAAAAACGATACAGCAGATTCCTACCACAAGCATCAGAAGCTGCTTCCAGAGGGGAATCATTTTTTCTGTTTCTTCCTCTGCATTTCCGTTTTTCGCCATATAAAAAAGATAGCCAAGATATACCAAAAACAATACCCAGAGCACGATTCCTTCGCCGAAAACGATCGTTCCTCCCGTAAAGCCCAGCACCGCCAGAACAATGGTAATGAGATGCATAAACGGCATTTCCCATTTCACAGTGGAATGCTGTACTGCCACATTGGTGATCACTGCTGTAACTCCCAGGATCAAAAGTACATTTAAAATGTTGCTCCCAACGATATTTCCAATGGTGATTCCCGCATTTCCGGAGAGAGCCGCTGTAATGCTCACCGCCGCCTCCGGTGCACTGGTTCCCATGGCAACAATGGTCAGACCGATCACCAGCTGGGGAATCCCAAATCTTGCTGCGATTCCTGCTGCGCCATCGACAAACCAGTCTGCACCCTTTACAAGCAGTGCAAACCCGATAACTAATAAAATGATAGCAATCAAAAGTTTCATTTTCTTTTCCTTTTCTTTATGATTTTCTTAATTTCTCATTTAAAAACCGATCAGCTGAACGAGAAATACAGCTGCGGCGGCACCTACTGCTACCGTTAACAGTCCTTTTTTACAATATGCCAGAATCACCGCTGTCACACAGCCAGCTGCTGCACTTGGATAGGTTCCTGTACTGGAAAAAATGGACGGAAATGTCATTGCTGCCAAAACAGCATACGGCACATAGTATAAAAACGATTTAACTCTGACATTGGTGATCTTTTTTCGGAAAATGACCATTGGAAGAACACGAATCAAATAAGTCACCAAAGCCATTACGGCAATTCCTGCGATCAAATATCCTGTACTCATGATTCTCCCTCACTTTCTTCTACCGGAAACAGCCAGGCTGCCACCACACATACGACCAATGTGATCAAAATGATCGTCCAGCCGCTGGAAAGGTCTTTGATAATCGGAAGATATCGGCACCCCACACTGGCTGCGATGGCGAACACGACCGCAAAAAGTACATTTTTCTGCTCTCTTGCAGGAGGTACGATGATCGCAATAAACATTCCATACAGTGCGATTCCCAATGCATTGGACAGCATCGCCGGCATCAGGGAAGTTGCAACAGCTCCCACCAGCGTTCCTCCTGTCCAGCCAAGCACCGGTGTTAAGATCAGTCCTGCCATGTAAACACTGGTCAATTCATGATCTCTCTGCATGGAAACGGCAAAAATCTCGTCTGTGATCCCAAAGGAAATCGCCAGACGCTCCTTCATTGTCATTTTTTGCTCAACCTTTTGTGAAACGGAAATAGACATTAAAAAATAGCGGATATTGATGATCAGTGTTGTCAGACCGATCTCCACAAATGCGCCTGAAGCGGCGATCAGATTCATTCCGGCAAACTGTCCTGCACTTGTCAGGTTTGTCAGCGAAATCACAACTGCTGCCCATGCCGGAATTCCGGACAGCACCGCCGTAACACCAAATGCCATGGACACCGAAAAATATCCAAGACAAATCGGGAATCCGTCCCGGACTCCCTCCAAAAATTCCTGTTTTTTCATCTTAAGTTTCTTCCTCTTTTTGAAATTCCTTCAGAGCCTGAACACCCTGTTACACCAGTATACTCTCTGCATGGGTACTTTGCAAAGAAAACTTCCGAATCAG
>CAZOJX010000018.1:5142-23036 GCA_964580255.1 uncultured Lachnoclostridium sp.
AGATCCATGTTACTTTTTCTCCTTTGACGGGATTATAAAGATAAACAATAAAGAGCTTAACAGCAGCATATACGGATAAATCAGATTCGGAAGGATCTGAAATGCGCTTACTTCATAGCCAAGCTCTACTGCTGTCGAAACAGCAACCAGCATCTGTGCACCATAAGGGATCACTCCCTGGAAAACGCAGGAAAAGGTGTCCAGAAGGGACGCAGCACGTTTGCTGGAAATTCCATAATTTTCCGACATCTCTTTTGCGATCGGATTTGCCATGACGATGGCTACCGTATTGTTTGCGGTTGCAATGTCCATAAGACCAACCAGCAGTCCCATGCCCAGTTCTCCGCCTTTTTTTCCTTTAAACACCCGTTTGATCAGATCCAGCAGAGCCTCAAAGCCGCCGTATTCCGAAATCAATGCGCAGATTGCAGACACAAGGATCGCAACCATCGTTGTTTCAAACATTCCTGCCGCACCGGATCCCATATTTGACAGAAGATCTGTTGCTGCAGTTGCACCGGTCGCCAGCATAATGACGGAACCGGTTCCGATTCCCACAAGAAGTACCACAAATACATTAACCCCGATGATGCCGCCTGCCAGTACCAGCACATACGGAAGGATCTGAAGCAGATGATACTCTTTGACTTCCACGACACCCACATCATATCCACCAGACTGCACCAGCAAAATGATCAGGGTTGCCACTGCCGCCGGAAGGGCGATCCAAAAGTTTTCCCGGAATTTGTCTTTCATGGCACAGCCCTGTCCGTTGCAGGCTGCAATGGTCGTATCGGAAATAAAGGACAGGTTGTCCCCAAACATTGCGCCGCCCACAACTGCACCAATGCAGAGCGGCATGGCAAAGCCGGTACTGCCTGCAAGTGCCACAGCGATCGGAGTGATCAGTGTGATCGTTCCCACTGAAGTTCCCATGGCTACGGAAACAAAAGCACTGACTACAAAAAGAACAAGCACAGAGAATCTAGCCGGAATAATGGAAAGCATAAAATAAGCCACACTTTCCGCACTGCTTCTTCCCACAACACCTACAAAAATCCCTGCTGCCATAAAAATCAGGATCATGGTAATGATATTTTTATTTCCGACACCTTTGCCCATCAGCTCCAGTTTTTCATCAAAGCTCAATTTGGGATTCTGGATACATGCCACCAAAAGGGACATCAGAAACGCAACGACGATCGGAACCTTATAAAATCCCATCGGAATCTTCATCACATACTCAAAAACAATGCCCAACCCAAGGTAAACGAGCAAAAATACCCCGATCGGCAGAAGTGCCTTAAAATTCTTTGTTTTCATTTGTACTTTTCTCCCTCTATTTATCTAATTCCTGCAGTCTTGTACAGACATTCTGCAAAAGCGGCATGCTGTGGCTGACCGCCAGCAGTCCGATTTCCCGTTCCTGCACCTCTTTCACCAGAAAACTCCACAGCTGGCTCTGAGTGATCAGATCCAGCATCGTCGTGATCTCATCTGCAAGAATAAATTTTGTTCGTTTTCCTAAAGCTCTGGCAATGCAGAAACGCTGCAGCTCTCCCCCGGATAATTCTGTGGGATAGCGGTTCAGCCAGTCCTCCTCGATTCCCAGACCGCGAATGATTCGTTCTTCGATCTCGTCCCCTTCTGCCAGAACATTTCTCAAATGAAGTCTTGGATTTACTACCTGTTCCGGATGCTGCCAGATCATCTGCACCGGACAGTATCCCCCATAGGAAGCCAGCGGTTTTCCGTCCAGCAGAATTTCTCCTGCGTCCGGCGATTCATAGCCTGCCAGGATCTTGCAAAAAGTAGTTTTTCCAAAACCGCTGGGTGCAATGATCCCTACCCGCTCGTGGCTCTCCACCGACAGACTGAAATTATTTAAGATCTGTTTCGTATCTTTCCCATATCGAAATGAAATATTTTTTGCTTCCAGAAGCATTGTTCTTCTCCCAAAATCTTTTTCGTTTTTTATTCCGCATGAATGCAGCGAACACTTCCGCCCCGCAGACTGCGGTATGGAATCTGTTCCTTACATTCTGCTGTACATTGTTTGCATCGCGGCCCAAAAGGACAGCCCTGCGGCAGATCCTTTACATAAGGCTGAACGCCTTCTATAAATTGAAATCCGTTCTGCGGCAAAGCACGCCAGAGTGCTTTAGAATATGGGTGACGCAGATTTTCCTCTTTCCGGAAATCCTTTACATCTGCATCTTCCACTGTGGTTCCCGCATAAAATACGACCACTCTGTCCGCAACCTCCAAAGCCTGTTCCAGATCATGGGTGATCAAAAGAACTCCTGCGCCCTCGTCTGCCAGCTGCCTGAAATGACTCATTACACGACGTACCATATCCATATGAAGTCCCGGCGTCGGTTCGTCGGCAATGACCAGCTTCGGATTTCCCATCAATGCGGTAGAAACCAGGATTCTACGGTTCATACCGCCGGACATTTCAAAGGGATAGAGCTCCTGCACTTCCTCTTTTAAATGAAATCCCCGGAAAATATTGTCCAGCTTTCGTTTGGATTCCTGATCCTTTTTACCTTTTCGGATCTGAGGCCCGATTTTCATCAGTGGATCTAAAAATGCAACACTTTGAGGAACCAGCACGATCTCATTGCCGCGGAGCTGCGCTTTTCTTTCCTCCGTCAAAAGTGCACCGTCATAATAGATTTCTCCTCCAAGAACCGCATTGTAAGGCTGGATTCCTAAAATCCCGTGTGCCAGCAGACTTTTTCCGGAACCGCTGGACCCCACCACTGCCACCATTTCTCCTTCATGGATCGTAACGTCCAGTTCCCGGATCGTGGGCAGTGAAGTTTTACGAAATCCATTTTCATATTGTTCGAAAGCAATGGAGAAATTATGAATGTCTAAAATCACTTTTCTATTATCCATCGTTCCTCCTATCTGTGAGCACTCGCCGGATCTAAAAGCTTTCTGAGGCTTTCTCCTGCTACATCAAATAATACAACTGTAAATACAAGCAATAATCCAGGAAACAGGGCCAGCCACCATCTGCCCATTGCCAGATGTGCCATACTTTCCTCTAAAATGATCCCGATCGCCGGCTGTTCCGGCGAAAGGCCAAATCCTAAAAAGGTAATACTCGCCTCATGTAAGATTGCATGAGGGAACAGTAAGATCAAACCAACTAAAAACTGAGGCAGCAAATGAGGTACCATATGCTTCCATGCGATCTCCCATTTACTTTTTCCCAGCTTCTCAGCCACTTTAATATATGTCGCTTCCCGAAGCTGAAGCACCTCGCTTCGGATCAGACGCGCCAATGAAGTCCAGTGAGTTAATGCTACACCGACCACAACACCCCGAAATCCTTTTCCAAAGGCATAGGAGATCAGGATCAACAGTAAAATGTGCGGAATTCCCATTACAAGGTCAATGATCCAGGTGATCACAGAATCTACCATTTTCCCCATGGTAGCCGCCAGAGTTCCCAGCACAAAGGCGATCACAGAGCTTACACCTGCAGCCAGCAACCCAATCCGGATACTCATAGACAGCCCTGTAAGGGTTCGCAAAAACATATTCCTTCCCATCCAGTCTGTGCCAAAAAGATAGGATCCGCAAGGAGCCAGATTTTTTCTGGAGAAATCCACAACCATGGCTTCTTCTTCAAACACTGCCCCTGCCAGCGTGATCGCTCCCAAAAACAGCACTGCTGCTGCAAACAGGATCAGCGTGAAAATTCTTCCGTTCATTTTTTTCATGAGCGCTTTCCTCCCCTTCTGATCCTTGGATCTACAAATCCATAAAGCACATTGGCTGCCAGATTTCCGCCGAAAACGATGGCTGCACTGATAACGGTAATGCCAAGAAGCAGCGGCACATCACTTCCGGTTCCGGCAGCAACTGCCGCCTGTCCCAGTCCCGGATAGGAAAAAATCTGCTCTACAAGCACAGAACCGCCGAAGATCTCACTGATTGATCCAAACTGCAGCGTAATCGCCGGAAGCAGCACATTTCGCAGTCCATGGTTTTTTACAATACTCCAGGTACTCTCTCCCCTTGCTCTGGCAAAAAGTACATAATCACTTTCCATAATCTCAATCATTTTTTCTCTGGTATGCAGCACCATATTGGAAATACCGGTAATGCTCAAAGTCAATGCCGGCAGGATCGCATGCTGCACCTTATCCATGATCGTAACTCCTGACGCTTCCATGCCGATCGGGACACTCAGTCCGATGGGAAGCACCTGAAGCCACACAGCAAATACCATCAAAAGCACCAGTGCCAGCCAGAAAGCCGGTGTGCTGGCGATCAGAAGGGAATACCCCTTGATCAGCCGATCAACCCAGCTGTCCTTTTTTACCCCTGCAAGGATCCCTAAAACAAATCCCACACCGCCGGAGATCAGCCAGGCAATTCCCATCAGCCACAGAGAATTTTGAAGTTTTACAGCGATCACCTGTGTGACCGGCTGTCGATATAATAGAGAAGTTCCCATATCTCCCCGGAAGAAATCCTTTGCCCAGGCAAAAAATCTTTCCACCGGAGGAACACCGACTCCCCAGTATTCTTCTAATTTTGCGATCTGCTCCGGGCTCATGGATCCCAATGCTGCCTGACCCACATTGGCCTGCAGCGGATCGATCGGCGATGCGCTGACCAGCACAAAGGCGGCGATACTGACCGCCGCCAAAAGCAAGATCATTCTTATAAAATTTTTCCCAATAAACAGTAAATATTCCTTCATGATCAATCCCAAGTCCACTGATCCACATTATTGACAATGGACCAGCCATGTCCATGAGGATGCAGTTTCTGTTCTGCTACCTTCAAATTTTCTTTTGACCAATAAAGATGGTCAATGTTGGCAAGCCAGATCCACGGAATATCTCCCTCCTGAATGATTCCGGTCTCGCCGTCCCACTGAGCCTTTTTCCAAAGCTCATAGGATTCTTCCAGAGAATCTGCTGCCAATGCTTCGTCCATATAACGGTCAACCGTTTCGTTTGCATATGGCGAATATTCGGCAGATGCGCCTACCGTATGATAAATATTATATAATTCCATCGGTGTATGTGCACCCCAGCCCCACATCAATGGTTCTGCCAAAGCTCTCGTATACGCTACATCCCAGCCAACCCCTTCAATGGTTACCTGAATCCCCAAAGCCTTCAGCTGGTTTGCCGTATCTGCTGCCAACGCCTGACGAACCGAATCACTTGCCGGGTACATCAGGGTAAATGCTGCCAAAGTTCCGTCTTTTTCACGGATTCCGTTCTCTCCCAAAGTCCAGCCTGCTTCCTCTAAAAGCTTGGCTGCGCCTTCCGGATCGTAGGAAACTTCTGCTGCCTCATTATACCATGGCATCTGATCACATACACTGTAAGCCGGACTTCCGTAGCCATACATGACATTTTCGATCATCTGCTCTCTGTCAATTCCAAGGTTAATGGCTCTGCGTACCAGCACATCACAGGTAAAATCATTTCCGATCACATTGCCGTTAGCATCTGTTGAAGCCGGAACTGCCGGAAGGTTAAATCCTCTGTTATCTACAGAAGCAAAGGAAAGAAGCTCGTATCCTTTCACTGTCTGTTCCGAATAAGCGGCTGCTGTATATGCAAGATCTACCTGTCCTGCTCTCACTGCTGCAAAAGCGGCATCTTCTTCCATAAAGACAACGGTGACTTTTTTCATTTTTATTTCTTCTCCGTAGTAATCCGGATTTGCCTCAAAAATGATCTGCTGTCCTTTGTCCCACTGTTTTAACATATACCGTCCGGAACCGATCGGGTGTTCCGCATAATCCGCCCCATAGGCATGCTCCGGAACAATGCCCACGATCGCCAGCGTGTACGGCCAGATAGAATACGGTTTTTCCATATGAAATTCTACCGTCCGTTCATCAACTGCAACCGCTTCCTTTAACATGGTAAAATCGTTCACCGAACTGACTTCTTTTACATGATTATAGGTAAAAGCCACATCTTCCGCTGTCAGCGGTTCTCCATCCGTAAAACAAACGTCATCACGAATGACTGCTGTCCAGGTAAGTCCGTCATCACTAACTTTCAGATCGGTTGCCAGATCATATCCAATCTCCAGATCTGTCGTTGTCACTGTCAGGGTACTCTGGATCAGCGGTTCATGAACATGCTCGCCTGCACCCCAGCCATAGGCAGGATCAAATCCTGCTTCCGGCTCAGAGCTTGGTCCCATCGCCACCACCACAGAATCCTTCGTTCCCTGCTGTTTTTCATATTCTGTATCCGATGCTGTCTCCCCGCCGCAGCCTGCCAGCAAAGAAGCCGACATCGCCAGAACAAGGATTCCGCAAAGAAGTTTTTTCATCGTCTGTTTCCTCCATTTTTCGCATGTTCTCAGTTTACCAAAATGTTAATTTCTTCACAAGCCACCCTGGGGGATACTTTCTGCTTTTAACTCGTAAAAAAGTTGACTTATCTTTCCGAAACGCTTAACATTATCTTCAGAACAAGAACAGGAGCAGACATCATGGATTTACAGGACTTTTTTAAACAGCACCCGAAAACCGCACTGGCATTTTCCGGCGGCGTTGATTCCGCATATCTTCTCTATGCTGCAATCCAGGCCGGCAGTCAGGTTCATGCCTATTATGTAAAATCTTCCTTTCAGCCTCAGTTTGAACTGGAAGATGCAAAAAAACTGGCACAAATGCTGGGGGCAGATATGACCATTTTATCATTAGATGTACTGTCCGAACCTAAGATCGTTCAAAATCCCAAAAATCGATGCTATTATTGTAAACAAAAGATTTTCGGTGCAATTTTAGAGGCAGCTAAAGCAGACGGCTATGAAATCCTTATGGACGGCACCAATGCCTCTGATGATGCGTCAGACCGTCCGGGGATGAAAGCCTTACAGGAACTTCAGGTACGATCTCCTTTGCGGGAATGCGGCCTTACGAAAGCTCAGATTCGCAGTCTTTCCAAAGAAGCCGGACTTTTCACCTGGGAAAAACCGGCTTACGCTTGTCTTGCTACCCGCATCGCCACCGGTGAACCCATCACTCAGGAAAAGCTGACCGCCACGGAATGTGCCGAAGCTGCACTTTCCTCCCTTGGATTCCGGGATTTTCGCGTGCGTATGTCTAACGGAAATGCCAAACTTCAGCTAAAAGAAGATCAATTACCAAAGCTTCTTTCCTGCCGGGAGGAAATCCTGGCCCAATTAAAGCCTTATTACGCTTCTGTTACTCTGGATTTGGAGGTACGTCCATGAACGATACAAAAAGAACCTTAGAAAAATATAAATCCGGAGAAATTTCTCTGGAAGATGCTTTGCTGGAATTAAAAAAAGAGCCCTTTGAAGACATCGGCTACGCCAAGGTCGATCTGCACAGAAAGCTTCGGCAGGGCGCGGCAGAAGTTATTTACGGGGAAGGCAAAACACCGGAACAGATCTGCGGAATCTGTCATTCCATGCTCTCCAATGGTCAGACGACCATTTTAATCACCCGTTTATCCTCAGAATCCGCAGCCATCGTTTCCCGGGAACACGAACTTACTTATCACCCGGAGGCAAGGATCGGAATCATCGGATCTATACCAAAGCCCGACGGCATGGGGAAGATTGTCGTTGCCACCGGAGGAACCAGTGACATTCCTGTAGCTGAAGAAGCTGCTTTAACCGCAGAAGTTCTTGGAAACGAAGTGGTGCGTCTTTATGATGTGGGAGTTGCGGGTGTACATCGGCTGTTATCGCACCTGGATCTTCTGATGGACGCCAGTGTGATCATTACCGTCGCCGGAATGGAAGGTGCCCTGGCAAGTGTTGTTGGGGGGCTGGCAGACTGTCCGGTAATCGCAGTTCCGACCAGCGTCGGGTACGGTGCTTCCTTCGGCGGTGTTTCCGCACTGCTGTCAATGTTAAATTCCTGCGCAAGCGGTGTCACGGTTGTCAACATTGATAACGGCTTTGGTGCCGGCTTCAGTGCCAGCAGAATCAATCATATGGAGAAAAAATCATGAAATTATTATACCTGAATTGCAGTATGGGAGCGGCCGGAGACATGCTCAGTGCCGCTTTGCTGGAGCTTTTTCCTCATCCGGAAGCGGTTCTTCAGGAGCTGCAGGCTCTTGAAATTCCGCATGTTACATTTTCGATGGAAAAGTCCAAAAAATGCGGAATCGTGGGAACCCATTTATCCGTAAAGATCCATGGAGAGGAAGAATCAGCCGCTGACGATTCCCATCACCATCATCACGACCATTCCCACGCAACCCTTCACAGCATTGAACATCTTTTGGAGCATCTGAAGCTTACGCCAAAGCTCCGTCAGGAAGTTTTATCCGTCTATCAGCTGATCGCAGAAGCTGAAAGCACCGTTCATCAGGTTCCTGTCAGTGAAATCCATTTTCACGAGGTAGGGGCACTGGACGCAGTTGCGGATATTACCGCCGCATGCCTTCTGATGGACAAGCTGTCTCCGGATCAGGTGATCGTATCCCCGATCCATGTGGGCAGCGGACAGGTTCGCTGTGCCCACGGCATTCTTCCGGTTCCTGCACCTGCAACTGCCCATCTGTTACAGGGCTGTCCGATCTACAGCGGAAATATCCGGGGAGAACTTTGCACCCCGACAGGTGCTGCACTTTTAAAACATTTTGCAGATTCCTTCGGTGAGATTCCGCCAATGAAACTTTCTGCCATCGGCTACGGTATGGGAAACAAAGATTTCGAAGCAGCAAACTGTCTTTGTGCAATGCTTGGTGAAACCGATGAAAGCAAAGAAGAAATGTATGAATTAAACTGCAACGTAGACGATATGACCGGAGAGGAAATCGGCTTTGCCTTAGAACGCTGCTTTGAGGCAGGAGCGGTAGAAGCCTTTACCATTCCGATCCAGATGAAAAAATCCCGTCCCGGCACATTGATCCGGGTACTTTGCAGTGCTGCCCTCAAAGAGCAGCTGATCCGTACCATTTTTTCACATACATCTACTGCCGGTATCCGGGAAAGCAAGGTCACACGGAGCATTTTAAACCGAAGCATCACCGAAATCGAAACACCTTACGGCATTGTCAGACGAAAAGAATATGAAGGCTACGGTGTCAAACGATCCAAATACGAATATGAAGACCTGGCTCGAATTGCAAAAAATCAACAGATCAGCATTTCCGAGGTTTTGAAAAATATTGAAGGTTAGTGATTTCTAACGTCTTGCTTTTGCCTTAAAAATACCTTATAGTCTAATCTATAGTGTTACAAAGGCAAAAGAAAGAGGTAAATTACATGAAAAAATTAACAGTCAAAAAAGGCAGCACATGTATGGCATGTATGCAGTGTGTACAGGCATGTTCCGAAGCATTTTATAAAGAATTTCATCCGGACAAATCCTGCATCCAGATCGTAGAAAAGAAAGCAGTTCGTCCTATGGTCTGTCCACAGTGCGGTAAATGTGCTGAAGCATGTCCAAACGGTGCCATCACACAGAACGCAAAAGGCGTTTACATGGTAAACAAAAAACTCTGTACAGGCTGCGGCTTATGCGTTGATGCATGTCCATTCGGTTTAATGGTAAAAGCAGAAAGCTCTGAAACTGCTTCTAAATGTATTTCCTGCGGTATCTGTGCAAAAGCATGTCCAATGGACGTACTGGAAGTTGTAGAAAGCTAATTTCCATTTTCATAAACACCAAAAAAGAATCCTGTTCGTGAAGAATCAACTTCACTGCAGGATTCTTTTTTTGCAATTCTTTGATTTCAGCCAATTCCTCCAAAGAAAATGCCCAAAATATATACGATCAATGTGATTCCTACAAATACATATTTGGTCAACGGTTCAAACCATGCTCCCAGCTTCTTTGGACTTCCAAGCTCTGCCTGCTCTTTTGCAAAGCCCTTCGGGCATACCCAGAAAAACATGATTCCCGCCAGAAGTGCTCCTAACGGAATGACATAAATGGAAATCACGTCCATCCATGTGCTGACAGTATCTCCGTTTTCAATAAAGATACTGATGGCTGCACCGACCACTGCCACAATCAGCACTGCTGCGATTCTTGACAGACCAAACTGTTCCTGCAGTGCCTCGATCGGTGTTTCAAAAAGATTCATCAGGGAGGTCAATGCGGCAAACAGTACTGCTGCAAAGAAAATAACGGCAAACAAGCTGCCAAAAGGCATCTGCTGAAATACTGCCGGAAGGGTGATGAACATCAGCGGCGGGCCGCTGGCTACGTCCATTCCGAATGCAAACACTGCCGGAATTACGACCATCCCTGCTAACAAGGCTGCCAAGGTATCAAAAATTGCCACATTTTTGGCACTGCTGACAACGTCCACATCATCTTTCAAATAGCTTCCGTAAACAACCGTTCCGGAGCCGGCCAAAGACAGGGAGAAAAATGCCTGTCCCAAAGCATACACCCAGGTTTTTACATTCCACAGCTGTTCCCAGTTTGGTACAAATAAATAGCGATATCCTTCCACTGCCCCAGGCAAAGTCATCACCCGGAACATTAAAAAGATAAAGAAAATAAAAAATACCGGCATCATGATCTTATTAACCTTTTCAATGCCTTTAGAAACTCCCATGGCCATAATGACAAAGGTCAGCGCCAGTGCCAGCATATGCCAGCCGATACTTCCGAAATTCTGTGCCAGAGCCCCAAAAAAAGCCCCCATATTTTCAATCTTTATCAGTTGTCCGGTCAGAGCGCTGAATAAATACTTTAATACCCAGCCAACGACAACCGAATATCCGATCGCAATCCCCAGAGAACCGATCACAGGAATCACGCCAATCAGTCTTCCTGTTTTTTCGTACTTTTCCCCAAACCGAAGCTTCATCGCTTTCCCAAATGCCCCCAAAGGACCTGTTTTCATGCTTCGTCCAAATGCCATTTCTCCAATGACACCGGAAAAACCAAGTAAGATTACAAAAATGAAATACGGGATCAGAAAGGCTGCACCGCCGAACTTTCCTGTACGATAAGGGAACATCCAGATATTTGCCATACCGACTGCGGAACCTACGCAGGCAATGATGAATCCCAGGGTTGTGCCAAATTGTCCTCTTTGGCTTTCTTTTGTCTGTTTCATATTCTTCTCTCCAATGCTTCTTTGCTCACTGCATGAGCTATAATTATTACTGTACCACAATTTCTTTATTTTGTCATATAAAGTAAAAAGAGGCAAAATCGCATAGTTTCCGCCTTTCTGCACATATTATAAAAAACGAAACAGGAGGATACTTATGGAAGCTCGAGATACCGTCAAACTTTTAAAAGAATGTGATGCCGGCTCCAAAATGGCCGTCAGTTCTCTCGATGATGTCATGGAAAAAGTTGAAAATGAGAAGCTTCGGAAGCTTTTCACAGAAACCAGGGAGCATCACGAAAAACTGGGAAATGAAATCCATGCACTTTTGATGGAATACGGAAGTGAAGAAAAAGAGCCCAATCCGATGGCAAAGGGCATGGCAAAAATGAAAACCAATGTAAAAATGGGAATCAATGATACAGACGAGACTGTGGCCGATCTGATCACCGATGGCTGTAATATGGGGATCAAATCCCTCTATAAATATATGAATCAATATCCAAAAGCAGATTCCAAATCAAAAGATCTGTGTAAACGGCTGATCTCCATCGAAGATCAGCTGAGAAAAGAGCTTCGGGCGTATCTTTGATACGCCCGAACTTTCTTCTTTATCGAAAACTTTTTACCCAGTTCACCAAAGATCCATGGTGGGTATTATCCCGAACAGTGCCCAGCATGTAATCGGTAACAGGCCCATTGTGCCGCATTTTTTCCAAAATGGCTTCCTGAAGTTCTTCCACAGACATTTCTTCGTAGGACTTGCTCCAGTCAACCTCTTTTTTCTCCGGAATCTCCTGCACATTTTCCTTTTCTATTTCAGGAACCGGTACTGCTTCGATCACTTCCGCTTTAAACGGCTCAAAGCTTTCCCTGTTAAGCTCCTTCGGAATCCAGATTTCTCCGCTGTTTGCTCCGATGGTCACCAAAAGACGTCCATCCTGCACCGTTTTTGTTTCGCCGGACAATGCGCCGACATACTCTTTCGCCTCTCCTGCCGGAAGATTCATGGAAGCCTCACCGTCTGCATTGTTCACCGTCACAATGACTGATTTTCCTTCCCAGGTTCTTGCATAGGCAAAATGCGTTGTCTGTAAGAGCAGTTCTTCATATCCGCCATAGATCAGTGCCGGTGTATTTTTTCTGATCTTTCCGAGTGCTTTGATCAGCTGCATGTAAGGACTGTTCTTTCCCTTTTCCTGCCATTCCTCAAAATCCAGTGCCGGGCGCAGGGAATCATCAGATCCACGCTCTTTTCGCCCTTCGATGCCAAACTCTGAACCATAATAAATGGACGGAATCCCCGGCAATGTATAGAGCATCACATGCACCGGCATAAAATGCGCCTTATTTTTCAGCTTTGAAGAAATCCTTTCCACATCATGATTGTCTACAAAGGTGTACAGCTTCAGATCTTTTCCAACCATACCGTCCACGTACCGGATCGTATGGGCGATCTCAAAATAATTATGGTCATTGTGACCGGAATAAAGTGCTTTATGAAGCATGTAGTTTGTTACGGAATGGAGGGTTCCTTCATTTGCCCAGCGGCCATAATTTCCATGAATTACTTCCCCCATCAGCCAGAAATCCGGCTTCACTTCATTGGCAGTCTGACGCAATGCTTTCATATAATCAAAATCCATCACATCTGCAGCGTCCAGGCGAAGTCCGTCAATGTCAAATTCTTTCACCCAGAAACGGATCACGTCGCAGATATAGTCTCTGACTTTTGGATTGCGCTGATTTAATTTTACCAAAAGGTCATAACCGCCCCAGTTTTCATAGGAAAATCCGTCCTGATAGGAATTATTTCCCCAAAAATTCACATTGCAGTACCAATCTTTATACCGGGACTGTTCCCGATTCTGTAAAATATCCTGAAATGCAAAGAAATCCCGTCCGGTGTGGTTAAATACACCGTCTAAAATAACCCGGATTCCCTGGCGATGACATTCTGCCACAAAATTCGCCAGATCCTCATTGGTTCCCAGTCGGCTGTCCAGCTTCTTATAGTCTGTAGTTTCATAGCCATGTCCTACAGATTCAAAAAGCGGTCCAATGTAGATGCCGCTGCATCCCAGCTCTTTGATATGGGAAATCCATGGAATTATGGAATTTAACCGATGTACCGGTTCTCCATAAGAATTTTGTTTTGGTGCTCCAGTCAGCCCTAGCGGATAAATATGATAAAATACTGCCTCATCATACCATGCCATGTTTCATTCCTCCTAAATATCATGATTCTGAAGATACGTCAGGATCCCTTCTGCAATCCCTTATGTCGCATATTTTGTATAAATTTCCACATGATCATAAATACAGCGCCAGCTGCTGGTCGATCCGGCCGTTACGCAGATATAAGGGGTTCCGTCCTCTGCAATGCTGTAGCTGACTGCACAGCTTCCGGACTGATTTACATACCCCGTCTTGGCTCCGATCACCTCGCCACCGGTATCCTTGTCCTCAATCCTGCGAAGAAACCAGTTGGAAATGGTGATTCCTTCCGGGTGTTCCGCTGTGGCCTCTGTCGTATAGCATTTCTCGGAAAGAACCTCCAGACACAGCTCATTTTGGATCGCTGCTTTCATGATCACTGCCATATCATATACTGTACAGTAATGATTTTCGTCATATAATCCGACACAGTTGGTAAAATGTGCCGTATCAGAAATTCCCAGTTCCTCCAGCTTCTCATTCATCAATGCTACAAAAGCTTCCTGTGATCCGGCCACATAGGTAGCAAGCCCCACTGCTGCATCTCCGCCGGAAGGCAGGATCGTTCCGTAAAACAGATCCTTTACTTTGATTTCTTCATCAACCAGAAATCCCACATTGCTGCAGTCATGGACATAGGAATAATCTGTAATGTCAATGGTCATGGTAAAGGTATCTTCCAGCTGTTCCTTGGAAAGCTGCTCTGCCGCCACCAAAACCGTTAAAACCTTTGTCATTGAGGCGGGACTGATCCTCGTCTGTGCGTCTTTTGATGCAACGACGGTGTCCCTGCTTTCATCGATGAGGATCGCATGAGTACTGATCACCTGGTCACTGTAGATCTGTCTCGTATCCTCAGTAGTCTCAAACCGATACACCTCTGAGGTCTTTTCTTCTTCCGGCTCCATTACCTCAGTTTCTGCCTCCGGCACTGTTTCCGGCTGTTCACTGATCTGTGCCGGCTCCTTAGGATCCTCTGCCTCTGCCTTTGTCTTTCTGCCAAACAGGCTCACCCCGATCAGCAGAAACACTGCACAGATTCCCAAAGCTGCACACAGACGACGTCTTTGACGCCGTTTACGCTCACGAAGCATTCTCTGTTTTCGCCTTGCCTTTCGGGCAAGGTATTCCTGTTCGTCCTCTAACTCATTAAAATGTGGTTCCATAACTATCCTTCTATTAAAAACCTGCTATTCCAGTTCGATGGTTCCAGGCGGCTTACTGGTCAGATCATAAAGTACACGGTTTACTCCTTTTACTTCATTGATGATCCTGCTCATAACCGTCTGAAGCACTGCAAACGGAATTTCCGCTGCCTCTGCTGTCATAAAATCTACCGTATTGACTGCTCTTAATGCAACTGCGTAGTCGTAAGTTCTCTCGTCTCCCATAACTCCTACCGAACGCATATTGGTAAGTGCCGCAAAATACTGTCCAATGCTTCGATCTAATCCTGCCTTTGCGATTTCTTCACGATAGATCGCATCTGCATCCTGTACGATCCGCACCTTTTCGGCAGTCACTTCACCTACGATACGCACCCCTAAGCCCGGTCCCGGGAATGGCTGACGGAATACCAGATATTCCGGAATTCCCAGTTCTAAGCCGGCTTTACGCACTTCGTCTTTGAAAAGCTCCCGCAGGGGCTCAATGATCTCTTTAAAATCCACGCAGGACGGAAGACCGCCTACATTGTGATGGGATTTGATCACCGCAGATTCTCCCCCAAGACCGCTTTCCACAACGTCCGGATAAATGGTTCCCTGTACCAGGAAATCCACCGCTCCGATCTTTTTCGCTTCTTCTTCAAAAACCCGGATAAATTCTTCACCGATGATCTTACGCTTCTTTTCCGGCTCAGAAACACCGGAAAGCTTCTCATAAAAACGTTCCTGTGCATTGACACGGATAAAATTCAGCTGATAATTTCCCTTCGGTCCAAAAATGGCTTCCACCTCGTCTCCTTCATTTTTACGAAGAAGTCCGTGATCCACGAACACGCAGGTCAGCTGTTCTCCCACAGCCTTTGATAAAAGAACGGCTGCTACAGAGGAATCCACACCGCCGGATAATGCGCAAAGCACCTTGCCGTTTCCAACCTTCTGACGGATCGCCTGAATCGAATTTTCCACAAAAGCGTCCATTTTCCAGTCTCCGGCACAGCCGCACACCTGATATACAAAATTGGAGAGCATTTTGGTGCCTTCCTGTGTATGGAGCACTTCCGGGTGGAACTGGATCGCATACAAACGTTTTTCCGGATTTTCCGCTGCTGCTACCGGACAATCTGCAGTATGTGCAGAAATCTGAAATCCCGGTGCAACTTGAGAAATATAATCAAAATGACTCATCCAGCAAATGGTTGTCGGTGATACATTGTGAAACAGTGCAGAACTTTCTTCAACAAACACCTCGGTCTTTCCGTATTCCCGTACCGGTGCCTTTTCCACGCGGCCGCCCAGTACATGCATCATCAACTGGGCGCCATAGCAAAGTCCCAGTACCGGAATCCCCAGCTCAAACAGTTCCTTTGTATAGGTCGGAGCCCCTTCCTCATAGCAGCTGTTTGGTCCGCCGGTCAAAATGATCCCTTTAGGATTCATCTCTTTGATCTTTTCGATGTCCGTTTTGTAAGAATAGATCTCACAATAAACATTGCATTCCCGGACTCTCCTGGCAACCAGCTGATTATACTGTCCGCCGAAATCGATCACGATCACCGTTTCTCTTTTCATCTTCCTCACTCTCCTCATTTTCAAAAAGCTTCACATTTTTTCTGTTTTATGATAAACCTGTCACTACTGCCAGAATCATAACCAATGTACAGGCAACGACAATGACCCCTTCAAATTTGATCATGAACTTTGCCCAATTTCCCCATTCCATTCTCGCTGCAGCCAAAGCCCCTAAAAGGCAGCCTGAGGTCGGTACGATAAAGTTCGTGTACGCATCTCCCAGCTGATAAGCAACGACCGCAACCTGACGTTCTACGCCTACCAGATCGGCCAGCGGTGCCATGATCGGCATTGTCAAAGCCGCCTGTCCGGAACCGGATACTACGAAGAAGTTAAATACTGACTGGAAGATGTACATTACCCATGCAGAAACAACGGTCGGAAGTCCCTGCATCACATTGCTGATCGTATAAAGGATCGTATTTAATACTGTTCCGCTGGTCGCATCTGTACCGCCAAGCACGATAATGATTCCCTGTGCCATTCCCACGCATAACGCAGCACCTACCATGTCCGCTGCACCGCTTTCAAAGGATCTGGCAATATCATTGATCCCCATATCATTCAAATGGAAGATCACACCGATGATTCCGGCTGCCAGTCCCATTACAAAGAACTGAGAGGCAATCTCCGGAATATAATAACCTTTTGCCACAACGCCCCAGACGGTCCAGCCGATGGTCGCTGCGATGACCAGAAGCACCAGCTTATGTCCCAGTGTAAATGGGATTTCCTGTGCTCCTTTTTCTTTAAATTCTTCCCTGTAATAGCGATCTGATTCGTAAGCAACAGAAAGCTGAGGATTTTTCTTAATCTTTTTTGCATAGCGTACGGTAAATACGATGGTCAAAATTGTAAAGAAAAACCACATCGGGATTCTGAACCACGCACCGGACATGACCGGAACTCCCGCAATTCCCTGGGCAATGGCAAGTCCAAAAGGATTCTGCCAGGAAGCGCCGAAACCAATCTGTGTTGCCACATAGGAACACATCACGCCGACCACCGCATCATAGCCCATCGCCACAAACATTGGTACCAGGATCATAACAAAAGGCAGGGATTCTTCCCCCATTCCGAAAACTGCACCGCCCAAAGAAAACAGGGTGATCAGGATCGGAATCAGCAGGATCTCTTTTCCGTTCAGCAGACGAATGATACGCAAAATTCCCGCATCAATCGCACCTGTACGCATAACGATTCCAAATGCACCGCCGACAACCAGGATAAATGCAATGATGCCAATGGCACTTCCCCATTTGTCACCAGTGGTCAGACCTTCAAATACAAAGTTTAAGATTCCCTGACCGCCGAAATCCTCTGTACCAAACAGCGGGGCAACCGAAGTAACCTTGTTGCCGTTCTCGTCCAGTACGTAGGAAAAACTTGACGGATCGATCACCGTTCTTGTTTTTTCTGCGCCGTCCACCATGTAGGTGACTTCCGTTGTCTCAAAACGTCCTTGAGGAACAAACATTGTTAATACCGCAGCCAGCAATACCACTCCGAAAATAATGATATATGTATGCGGAAACTGAAATTTCTTTTTCTCCATTTTCTCTTCCTTTTCTAATATTCAAATACTTTACCTATCTTAACATAACCTTTGCCATTATAGCATAGGACTATTCCCGCATGCATTATATTTTTCCAAAAAAATTTGCCAAAATTTTGTATGTTTCGGAACCAATTTCTGAAAAAACTGCATTTTGCAGCATTGCCATAAAAAAATCAGGGCATTCCGCATGTTTCTATGCCGAATACCCTGATTGTATTACTAAACCGTTGTATGTTTATGCAGATACTTTTCTTTTGTCGCCATGCCGCCCCTGATGTGACGTTCCTGCTTATTAACCTCCAAAACATTTCTTACCTCTTTTGC
>CAZOJX010000019.1:0-22550 GCA_964580255.1 uncultured Lachnoclostridium sp.
AGCCTAAGGTTGCAAGGGAATCCAGGAAACATGCTGCAAGACGTCCAAGACCACCGTTACCAAGTGCTGCATCCGGCTCCTGATCTTCGATCACGTTGATATCACAGCCGAGTTCCTCCAGTACTTCCTTTACCTCATCATAATATGTTAAGTTGATCAGGTTATTTCCCAGGGCACGACCCATTAAGAATTCCATGGACATGTAATAAACTGTCTTTGGATCTTCTTCATCATATTTTTTCTGAGTAGCGATCCATGCATCCATGATCGCATCTTTTACTGCATAGGATACAGCCTGAAAGATCTGCTGCTGGGTTGCTTCAGAAATATCTTTTCTGAAGAGTGTCTTTACATTGTAAAGGACACTTCTTTTGAACATTTCTTTGTCAAACGTTCTTTTGCTCATAAATTCCTCCTACTTTTTCACACCGATGCTTACGGTTTCTCCGTTGATATTCCATTCTTTGGTATAACCGTCCAGTTCTCCCACTTTAATATCAACTGCCATTACATCGCTCATGATACTTTCGGCATTTGCCTTAATAATGTCAGAAACTTTTTCATTTCCGCTAACATAAACCACGATCTTATCAGTCACCTCAAAATCAGCTTCTTTTCTCATGGTCTGGATCTTGCTGATCACTTCACGAACAAAACCTTCTTCGATCAGTTCTTCTGTCAGGTTGGTATCCAGAACAACTGTCAGATTATTATCTGCCTGAGATACATAGCCTTCCTTCTGAGCCATATCGATCAGTAAATCCTCTTTTGACAATACCACAGAAGTACCGTTTACGTCAAATGTTATGCAACCGTTTGCATTCAGTAAATCCATAGCTTCATTGCCATCTACCTGTGCAAGATATTGCTTAATACCGCCCAGGACTTTTCCGTATTTTGGTCCGACAGTCTTTAACTGCGGTTTGAAGGTGTATGATGTGAAATCTCTGACGTCATCTGTAAAGGTTACTTTCTTTACATTTAATTCGTCTGCAATGATTTCCTGATACATGGAATCCAATGCTTTTTCTGCTTTCACGAACATGTTTCCGATCGGCTGACGGTTCTTGATATTTGCTGCATTTCTTGCCGCACGACCCATAACAACTACGTCCAGAACTTCTTCCATCGCTGCTTCCAGATCTTTGTCGATCATGGATTCATCTGCTACAGGGAAGTCACATAAATGGATACTTTCCGGCGCTGTCTTGTCGATGCTGCAAACCAGATTCCGGTAAATGTCTTCTGTCATGAACGGGATCATCGGTGCTGCAGTTTTGCAGATGGTTACCAATGCAGTATAAAGTGTCATATAAGCATTGATCTTATCCTGTTCCATTCCCTTTGCCCAGAAACGGTCACGGCTGCGGCGAACATACCAGTTACTCATTTCGTCTACAAATTCCTGTAATGCTCTTGCTGCTTCCGGAATGCGGTAGTTTGCAAGGTGATCATCTACAGATTTTACTACGGTATTTAATTTAGATAAGAGCCACTGATCCATAACGGATAAGGATTCTTTATCTAATGTATATTTTGTTGCATCGAAATTATCAATGTTTGCGTAGAGTACAAAGAATGCATAAGTATTCCAGAGCGTACTCATAAATTTACGCTGTCCTTCTGTAACAGCTTTGCCATGGAAACGGTTTGGCAGCCATGGAGCAGAGTTGATGTAGAAATACCAGCGGATCGCATCTGCGCCGTAGGTTTCCAGTGCATCAAACGGGTCTACTGCATTTCCTTTGGACTTACTCATTTTCTGGCCGTTTTCGTCCTGCACATGACCTAATACGATAACATTTTCGTACGGAGCCTTGTTAAACAGTAACGTGGACTCTGCCAGCAGAGAGTAGAACCATCCACGAGTCTGGTCAACGGCTTCAGAAATGAACTGTGCCGGGAACTGTGCCTCAAATTTTTCTTTGTTTTCAAACGGATAATGATGCTGTGCAAACGGCATTGCTCCAGAGTCAAACCAGCAGTCGATAACTTCCGGTACGCGGTGCATTTCTTTTCCGCATTTTTCACATGGGAAAGTTACTGCATCAATGTATGGTCTGTGAAGCTCAACTTTTGCATTTTCCGGATTTCCGCTTAATTCTGCCAGCTCTGCTCTGCTTCCTACGGAATGCATATGTCCGCATTCACACTGCCAGATATTTAACGGAGTTCCCCAGTAACGGTTACGGCTGATACCCCAGTCCTGAATGTTTTCCAGCCAGTCGCCAAAACGTCCCTTACCGATAGTTTCCGGAATCCAGTTGATGGTGTTGTTGTTGCGGATCAGGTCTTCCTTCACTGCGGTCATTTTGATGAACCAGGATTCGCGTGCATAGTAAATGAGCGGAGTGTCACATCTCCAGCAATGCGGATAGCTGTGTTCAAATTTCGGCGCATCAAAGAGTAATCCTCTCTTATCCAGATCTACCAAAATGATCGGATCTGCATCTTTTACGAATTTACCTGCTGCCGGTGCATTTTCTGTCATTTCTCCTTTTCCGTTTACTAACTGTACAAACGGAAGATCGTAGTTACGTCCTACATTGGCATCGTCTTCACCAAATGCCGGTGCAATGTGTACCACGCCGGTACCATCGCTTAAGGTAACGTAAGAATCACAGGTAACAAAATGTGCTTTTTTGTTCTGTTTTACTGCCAGTTCTGCTGCTGCATCGTAAAGCGGTTCGTATTCTTTGTATTCCAGTTCCTTACCTACATAGGTTTCCAATACTTCGTAAGCCGGTGTTTCTTCATTTCCAAGTTTTCCTAATACGGTATCCAGAAGTGCTTCTGCCATGTAATAAGTATAGCCGTCTGCTGCTTTTACTTTTACATAAGTTTCCTTCGGGTTTACGCAAAGTGCCACGTTAGAAGGAAGTGTCCAAGGAGTGGTTGTCCATGCTAAAATGTAAGCGTCTTCTCCTTTGACTTTGAAACGAACCACAGCGGAGCGTTCTTTAACGTCCTTATAGCCCTGTGCTACTTCGTGAGAAGAAAGCGGAGTACCGCAACGAGGACAGTAAGGTACGATCTTGAAACCTTTGTATAAAAGTTTCTTATCCCAGATGGTCTTTAATGCCCACCATTCTGATTCGATGAAGTTGTCATCGTAAGTTACATATGGATCATCCATATCTGCCCAGAAACCAACGGTGCCGGAGAAATCCTCCCACATTCCTTTGTATTTCCAAACACTTTCCTTACATTTGGTAATGAATGGATCCAGACCGTATTCTTCGATCTGTTCTTTTCCGTCCAGTCCAAGAAGCTTTTCCACTTCCAGCTCTACCGGAAGTCCGTGAGTATCCCAGCCTGCTTTTCTCGGAACCATGTAGCCTTTCATGGTTCTGTAACGAGGAATCATATCCTTAATGACACGAGTCAGCACATGACCAATGTGTGGTTTTCCATTGGCTGTTGGCGGTCCATCGTAAAATGTATAGGTTGGGCCTTCTTTACGATTTTCCATACTTTTCTTAAAAATGTCATTGTCTTTCCAGAACTGTTCTACCTTTTTTTCACGTTCTACGAAATTAAGGTTTGTCGATACTTTTTCGTACATCACAATACATCCTTTCTATTATTTTTTGTATGCTGTAATATATTTATTTCTTTATAACAAAAAAGCTTCCGCCTGTAAAAGGCGAAAGCACTGTGCTATCGTATACCACCTGTTACAACATACCATTATATGCGTTCCTTTTAACGGTGGAAAACCGTCCTGACCTAATCGATGAGATCTTTCAGCCGGAAGCTCGGAAGTGATCTTCAATGCATCTTACTTTTATCAGGCTCCCACCACCCCTGACTCGCTGAGAATTTCAGAATCCACCTACTGTCTTCGTCATTGCCGTTATCGCCAACTAGTATATAGCCAAAAAGTGTCAACTGTCAAGGATTTTCAAGCAGGAAACCACCCTCTCCCTTGAAAACAGTCACCAAATCTCCTATAATGATTCTCAAACACATCATCAGAAAGGATTATTATGAGATTTCAGAAATTTATGCATAGATTTTTCTGCGGTGCAGTGCTTTGTGCAGTGCTGGCCGCACCGCTTTCCGTCAGTGCCGCTCAGGACCCCCTAGAGCAGGAAGCGCTGGCCGCCTACGAAAAGACCATCGAGTCCAACTCCTGGGACAACTGGCCGGCCGGACCTTCTGTTTATGCCGAATCTGCCATTGTCATGGAGGCTGATACCGGGCTCATTCTTTATGCCAAGGATATGGAACAGAAAAACTATCCTGCCAGCATTACAAAGATCCTGACTGCCCTGATCACTCTGGAGCAGTGTGATCTCAATGAAGAAATTGAATTTTCCTACTATGCGACCCATTCCATAGAATATGGAAGCAGCTCCATCGCCAGAACAGAGGGTGAGATCCTGACCGTTGAAGAAACCCTTTACGGACTCCTGCTTTCTTCTGCAAACGAATGTGCTAATGCGCTGGCTGAACATATTGCCGGCTCCAATGAAGAATTTGCCGTACTCATGAACGAAAAAGCCCGGGAACTTGGCTGTATCAACAGCCATTTTGCCAACCCGAGCGGTCTTCATCATGAGGATCATTATACCTGTGCTTATGATATGGCTCTGATCACCAAAGCAGCCATCGACAACGAAGATTTCCGACGGATCTCCGGCACAGATTACTATACACTCCGGGCTACAAACAAAAATGACGAGACGCTCTTTTTGCAGAATCATCACAATATGATCGCCCCTTACCGCACCTCCAGATTTCTCGATGATACAGTGTTTGCCGGAAAGACCGGGTACACCTCAGATGCACTGAACACTCTGGTCACCTGTGCGGACAGAAACGGCATGGAAGTGATCGTGGTGACCATGAGAACCCGATCCACTGCCGAAAAAGGGGTTCCTTTGTTTACGGATACGGCTGCACTGCTTGATTATGCAAACAATTTTCAGAAACTGAATATTTCCGAAAACGAAACCACCTTCATGGTCGGAAATGCTTATGATTTTTCCATTGATTCTGAAGATCTGTCAGGCTCCGGCTCTCTGATCGCTATTGATCCGGGCAGCACGATCATTTTACCGGCAAATGCTTCCTTCCCTGACGCGGTTCCTTCGATCACCTTTGAGGAATCTTCCAACGGTAACCGGGCATTTTTGACCTATGAATATGCCGGACAGATCGTTGGAAAAGCCCCGATCACACTGGAAGAAACCCAGGAAAAGAATTTCGATTTCTTTGAAACAGAATCTGAAGATTCTTCCAAAAACCAGGGAAAACCTCGATTTATTACGATCAATTTAAAGATCGTCTTTCTTGTTTTTGCCGTTCTTTTGGCGATCAGCGGAATTTCCTACGGAATCTACCGTTTTTACCTGAAAAACCGGGCAAAAATCCGCAAAAACGTAGCTATCTATAAAAAACGGCAATTTTTAAAACGCACCCGTTACCGCAGACGGAAGCGAAGAAGATAATTCCTGCCGCGAGGCATAAAAACAGGGCTCAAAAAGCGAATGCTTTAAGAGCCCTGTTTCATACGTTTCAAACGACGTTTTTCCACAACCTGCTTCTTCATTTCACAGATCTTATCCACATCTTCCTCCGAGATTGGCTTTACGATCTTAATCGGAAATACCATCCCCGGATCATTGACATATTTTTTCATCTGAATCTTACCGCGCACAAATCCATGAAACGGACATTTGGCCACGCAGTAATATTTTTTAGAATTTCCGGAAAACCACATGACCTTTCTGCGAAGAGAGGTTCGGCAGATCGGACATTTGATCGAGGTAACTCCTTTGTCCTCCATGGCTTCTTCCTTTGACGGAAATACCCGGTAAACATACTTGCTGTAAGTTTTAAACCGGAGGCAGACTTCTTCTTTTTTATTCAGCGGCGGCTTGTAATAATCTACGGAAACCCGTTCCATTGCCTCCTTATTTTCCAATAAATGAGGGAAAATCCTTGCCACATAGCGGGCATCATTGACTGCACTGTGAAACATCAGATCTTTTTCCAGTCCCAGCACATCAACCGCATGCTCTACGGTCCGCCGAAGCTTTCCGTCCTCAAAAACGATGGAAAAAAGCTTCTGAACATCATAATATTTCATTACCTTCGGAAATGCATTTTCTATCTGGTAAAACTGCATATTCTGCTGGAGCTGCCAAAGATCCTGGGCTCCCCAGGTACAAAATACATAATCATTTTCACAAAACTGCATCAGCTGCATGAAGGCCTCCGAAAACGGCACCCCCGCCTTCAGCTCCTTCTCACTCAATGCAACGACCTCTTTTACCGCAGAATGCAGCTTCCGGTATACATTCGGACGCACTACACAGTCAAAAGTCCCTTGTATTTCTCCGTCCTCATTGACCTTTACCGCACCGATCTGAATGATCTCAAAAGGCAGTGCCTGATTTTCGTAGCGTTTTCCTTTTGCAGACTGATTCCACTCTAAATCTAAAATAATATAATTCATAACCCTATTTTCACGAATCGATTCGACGACAGCTTTCTCTTTCCACCAAAGAATGAGGCACAATGATCTTTGTTGCCACAAGGTTTGGATTTTCAATATGATTGATCAGCTGTGACGCAGCTTCAATGCCCAGCTGACAGGAATTGACATCGATAGAAGTCAGCGGCGGGTGTGTCAGCCTTGCAAACAGCGAATCATTAAAGGAAATGATCGACAGATCCTCCGGAATGGACAGTCCGCATAAAATGCAGACCCTTTCTAAAGATACCGCAAGAATATCGTCACTTACTACAATAGCCGTCGGATGATCCTTTGATGTCAGCATTTTGCGCAGCGCTTCGCAGTTATCCAGATAAACATCGTTGACTTCTACAATATATTTTTTCTCCAAAGGCAGATCATGCTGCATTAAGGACAGCTGATAGCCGGTCTTTCGGTCTGCAGAAAAGATTTTAATACTTTCGGTTCCCAAATATGCGATCTTTCTGTGTCCCAGGTCATACAGGTAATCGGTAGCTTCTTTTCCTGCCAAAACATTATCATTATCAATATAGACTGTCAGGTTGGCAAACTGCTGCGCCTTTCCTACCAGTACATAAAGGAGCCCTTCTTCATTCAAATATTCAATGATCGCATCATCTTCCTTGGAATAAAGCAAAATAAATCCATCCGCCTGACCGCTTCTTACCATTGCGCGGATTGCACCTAAGATTTCCTCACTATTCTGCCCCGTAACAATGGTACTGATGTATTGTCTTTCATTACAAAACTGGCTGATTCCCCGAATGGTTTCTAAAAAGAAAGGATTTTCAAAGGTTTCTCTTGCCGACGGCGGAAGAATAATGCCGATGGTCTTGGAATTCTGACTCGCCAGATTGCTTGCCTGAAAATTCGGCTCATAACCCAGCTCGATCATCGCCTTTCTGACTTTTTCCTTTGTTTCTCTGCTGATGGACGGATTGTCCTTACAGGTTCTTGATACTGTGGACGGCGAAACCCCCGCTAACGCTGCCACATCTTTAATCGTTACTGCCATATGTGCCCCTCACTTCTTCGTCATAGACATATCATATGTCATTCAGGATTTTTTTTCAATGGTGAACTGTTCATGTCACGAATCTGATATTTTCCAATCATATTTTATATATCATTTCCCAAAAAGAAGTTATAGTAAAATAAAATAAGCTACGAGAGGAAACCAACGATATGAAATATGGCTATTTTAATGAAGAGAAGAAGGAATATGTGATCACCAGACCTGATACACCTGCACCTTGGGTAAATTACCTTGGTTCTCCGGAGTATGGAGCAATCGTATCAAACAATGCCGGTGGATACAGTTTTGCAAAATCAGGCGCAAACGGACGAATTCTCAGATACATTTTTAATCAGTTTGATGAACCTGGAAGATACATTTATTTGAGAGATCAGGAAACCAACGATTATTGGTCTGCATCCTGGCAGCCGGTCGGAAAAGATTTAAATGAATATAAAAGCGAATGTCACCACGGAACTGCCTACACAAAAATGCTGGCAGATTATGCAGAAATCCATTCCGAAGTACGCTACTATGTACCTTTAAATCAATCTTACGAAGTGTGGAATCTGAGCGTAACAAACAATTCTGACAAAGATCGTCAGATTCGTGTATTTGGATATGCCGAATTTACAAATAACAGTAATTATGAACAGGATCAGGTAAACTTGCAATACTCCCAGTTTATAACAAGAACCGTATTTCATGAAAACCGGGTGCGTCAGATGATTCACGCCAACTTAGATAAACTGGAAGACGGAGAAGAAGTAGACGAAAAAATCGTATTTAACAGATTCTTTGGTCTTGCAGGTGTAAATGTAGAATCCTGGTGCGGAGATAAAGAAAAGTTTCTGGGAAGATATCATGGATACGGAAATCCACAGAGCGTTGCTGAAGGAGCTTTAGCCAATGAAGGCAACTACAACGGTAATGCCTGCGGCGCATTATCCACAACACTCTGCCTTGCACCTGGAGAAACAAAAGAAATGGCATTCCTTGTGGGAATGAAAGAAGATGATGAAGCCGGACGCATTGTAGATCACTACAAAGATTGCGCAGCTGCATGTAAGAAAGAACTGGAAGAATTGATCTCTTACTGGCACGGACAGTTATCACATTTCCAAATCAAAACACCAAGCGAAGAATTTAATACCATGATTAATACATGGAACGCCTATAACTGCTTTATGACATTCATCTGGTCCCGTGCAGCATCCTTCACATACTGCGGATTACGTAACGGATATGGTTATCGTGATACTGTTCAGGATATTCAGGCAGATTATGCAGAAATCCATTCCGAAGTACGCTACTATGTACCTTTAAATCAATCTTACGAAGTGTGGAATCTGAGCGTAACAAACAATTCTGACAAAGATCGTCAGATTCGTGTATTTGGATATGCCGAATTTACAAATAACAGTAATTATGAACAGGATCAGGTAAACTTGCAATACTCCCAGTTTATAACAAGAACCGTATTTCATGAAAACCGGGTGCGTCAGATGATTCACGCCAACTTAGATAAACTGGAAGACGGAGAAGAAGTAGACGAAAAAATCGTATTTAACAGATTCTTTGGTCTTGCAGGTGTAAATGTAGAATCCTGGTGCGGAGATAAAGAAAAGTTTCTGGGAAGATATCATGGATACGGAAATCCACAGAGCGTTGCTGAAGGAGCTTTAGCCAATGAAGGCAACTACAACGGTAATGCCTGCGGCGCATTATCCACAACACTCTGCCTTGCACCTGGAGAAACAAAAGAAATGGCATTCCTTGTGGGAATGAAAGAAGATGATGAAGCCGGACGCATTGTAGATCACTACAAAGATTGCGCAGCTGCATGTAAGAAAGAACTGGAAGAATTGATCTCTTACTGGCACGGACAGTTATCACATTTCCAAATCAAAACACCAAGCGAAGAATTTAATACCATGATTAATACATGGAACGCCTATAACTGCTTTATGACATTCATCTGGTCCCGTGCAGCATCCTTCACATACTGCGGATTACGTAACGGATATGGTTATCGTGATACTGTTCAGGATATTCAGGGGGTTATTCATCTTGCACCTGAAATGGCTGCAGATAAAATCCGTTTTATGCTTTCCGCACAGGTTGACAACGGCGGCGGTCTTCCTCTGGTAAAATTCACTCATAATCCGGGACACGAAGACACTCCTGATGATGCTTCTTACGTACAGGAAACCGGACATCCGGCTTATCGTGCCGACGATGCATTATGGCTGTTCCCTACCGTTTATAAATATATTGCCGAAACCGGAAATGTAGATTTTATTGATGAAGTCATTCCGTTTGCCAACAAAGACGAAGGAACCGTATATGAGCATCTGAAACGTGCCATCAGTTTTTCTATGAACCATTTAGGAAAACATGGAATGCCGGCAGGATTATATGCCGACTGGAATGACTGTCTCAGACTTGGTAAAGACGGAGAATCCACCTTTGTTGCACTGCAGTTCTATTATGCAATGTCTATTTTAAGAGAGTTTGCAGCCTACAAAAAAGATAATGAATATATTGAATACCTGAATGAAAGTCAGAAAAAACTGGAAACATTGATTCAGGATTTGTGCTGGAATGAAGACCGCTTTATTCGCGGATTTACAGAAAACGGAGAAGTCATCGGAAAACGTACGGATCCGGAAGCAAATATGTGGCTGAATCCTCAAAGCTGGGCTGTGATCAGCGGATTAGCAAGCGCAGAGCAGGCAGATCTTGCCCTTCAGAATGTATATGATCAGCTAAACACAGAATATGGTGCGATTCTGATGGATCCTCCATATCATGCACATGCATTCGATGGCGCATTGGCAGTCATCTATAATGCCGGCACGAAAGAAAATGCAGGAATCTTTTCTCAGTCTCAGGGCTGGATCATTCTCGCAGAAGCACTGAGAGGACACGGAAACAGAGCATTCCAGTATTTTATGGAAAACGCACCTGCTGCTCAAAATGACCGGGCTGAAATCAGAAAACTGGAACCATATTGTTACGGACAGTTTACTGAAGGGAAAGCAAGTCCGAATTTCGGCCGTTCTCATGTTCACTGGTTAACAGGAACCGCATCTACGGTAATGGTTGGCTGCGTAGAAGGTATTTTAGGTATGCGCCCTGATTTTTATGGTCTTCGTATCAATCCTTCTGTACCAAAAGATTGGGATACTTTTGAGATTGAAAAGGATTTCCGCGGATGCCATTTACATATTGTCGTAAAAAATCCGGGGAAAGCAGAATCCGGCTGCAAAGAGTTAATTGTAAACGGTGAAACACTGAAAGGAAATTATATTCCACAGGATAAATTAACCAAGCAGACAGAAATCGTATTATTTATGTCATAGAAAACAAAGCGAGGGATCATCATGAAACAGATAAAATTTCAAGACCGCAATGGGACTTTTCGGATTCATCAGCCGGAAAATTTCAACGGATTATATTTTCCTATCGCAGGGGAAAATGGATTAAAATCCAGTATTACTCCTAATCTTGGCGGAGACAGCAAAACGGATCAAAATCATTTCCTGCTGGAGCCGGTAAGCATTGAAAATCTGCACAACAATCGCAGCACCAGAAATTTCTGGTGCCGCATCAAGGATAAAGGATACTGGTCTGCGTGCGGAGTATCTGCAGAGCAGGAATTCCAGAAGCATACCGAAGAACAGGATGAGAGCTTCTTAGAAGCTGGTTTTATGTGGCAAAAGCTTCAGCGGACATCAAAAAAATATGGTATCTCCGCTGAAATCACATCTTTTGTGACATTAGATGGTGTTGCAGAGGTTCATCTTGTCAGCTTTACAAATGTTTCAAATGAAAAATTAGAAATCACACCGATTGCTGCAATTCCAATCTACGGAAGAAGTGCTGATAATTTACGTGATCACAGACATGTCACATCACTCTTACATAGAATTGAAACAACCGATTACGGTGTAGAAGTTACACCTGTATTATCATTCGATGAGCGTGGTCATCAAAAAAATCACACAACCTATTTTGTCTATGGTTCTTCTGAAAACGGCACTGCTCCGACAACATTTTACCCAACCGTAGAAATGTTCCTTGGCACCGGCGGCTCTTTTCTGATTCCGGAAGCTGTTCGAACTGAGAAAAAAGGAGTTGTGTCCGGCTCAAAAATCGAAGGAAAAGAAGCGCTTGGTGGTTTGGCATTTGAAACAGTCACACTTCAGCCGCAAAAATCAGTTGATTATATTGTATTAACCGGAATAACCGAGAAAAAGGAAGAAATTAAAAATATCACGGCAGCCTATCGCACCAAAGAGCAGGTTTTGTCTGAATTTGAGAACATCAAAAAACATTGGGTAGAAAAAGTCAACGTTTCATTTGAAACCGGAAATCCTGATGTGGATAATTATCTCAAATGGATCTGTTTCCAGCCAATTCTCAGACGTATTTACGGCTGTTCTTTCCTTCCGTACCATGACTATGGAAAAGGTGGTCGCGGATGGAGAGATTTATGGCAGGATTGTCTGGCACTTTTAATCATGAATCCATCCGGTGTCCGCCAAATGATCGTTGACAATTATGGCGGTGTTCGGATCGACGGAACCAATGCTACGATCATCGGAAATGCCCAGGGTGAATTTATTGCCGACCGAAATAATATCACACGAGTTTGGATGGATCATGCCTTTTGGCCATTTGTAACAACAAAATTATATATGGATCAAACCGGTGATATGGATATTTTATTTGAGAAAATTCCATATTTTAAAGATTTACAGTCAAACAGGGGTACTTCCCATGATACACAATGGACTTCAGACTACGGAAAACATCAAAAAACGGAACTTGGAGAGGTTTATCGCGGAACTGTATTAGAACATATCCTTTTACAGAATTTGTGTGCTTTTTATGATGTTGGTGAACATAATCAGCTGAAACTCCATGGTGCCGACTGGAATGATGCACTGGATATGGCTTGGGAAAACGGAGAAAGCGTTGCATTTACCTGTGCTTATGCCGGAAATCTTAAAGATATCGTTCAGAGTCTTAGAACTTTAAAACAGACACACGGCATAGATCAGATTGAACTCGCCGGAGAAATGGAACTCTTACTTTCTTCGGATGATGGTTTGTATGAAGATGCTTCGAAAAAGCAGGAACTGCTTCGTAATTATACAGAAGCTTGTTCTCACAACATCACCGGCCATACAATTTTCGTAAAATTAGATCAACTGATTGACAACCTGAACGAAAAAGCAGAATGGCTGATGGAAAACATCCGTTCAAACGAATGGATCCCAGATGGTGAAAACGGCTGGTTCAATGGATATTACGATAATCACAAACAAAAAGTGGAAGGACGAAAAGATGATGATGTCCGCATGATGCTGACCAGTCAGGTCTTTGCGATCATGAGCAACACTGCAAAAGAAGATCAAATTGAAGCCATCTGCAAAAGTGCTGACCAATATCTGTTCGACAAAAATGCCGGCGGATATCGCCTGAACACAAATTTCCACGAAGAAAAATTTGATCTTGGAAGAATGTTTGGATTTGCCTATGGCGAAAAGGAAAACGGTGCCGTATTCTCTCATATGGCCGTTATGTACGCCAATGCGTTATACCAAAGAGGATATGCCAAAGAAGGGCATAAAGTTTTACAGACACTCTTAGATGCCTGCATGGATTTTGAAAAAAGCACCATGTATCCTGGCGTACCTGAATATTTTGATAACGACGGACATGGTCTTTACGCTTATCTTACCGGTGCTGCAAGCTGGTATATGCTTACAATGATCACCGAAGTATTTGGTGTAAAAGGCAGATGCGGCGATCTGACAATCGCACCTGCGTTGATGCCGGAGCAATATGATAAAGACGGAAAAGCTTCCTTAACTTTTGAATTTTCAGACAGAAAGTTTGAGATTCTTATTGTTAACAAAGAAAAGAAAACCGTAAAAGAAGCACAGATCAAAACTGCGGTATGTGATAACGTACCTATGGAATTTGACAAAGCAGGAGCCGCAGTCCTTTCAAAACAGACCATTAAAAAATTACCAAAAGAAACAAAACACCTGATCTGTTTGGAACTCGCGTAACATCACAAACAAAAAGCCGGAATCATCCTGATATTTTTCTCATGATTTCGGCTTTTTATGTATATTCTGATATTTTACCACATAGATTTATAATAAGTATCCCGATATTTTTTCGGTGTCATTCCTATAAAACTCTCGAATGTCTGAATAAAATGACTTTGTGACGAAAAGGAAAAATAATTCGCAATATCAATAATCGGTTTATCCGAATATTTTAAAAGGTGTGATGCTTTTTCAATCTTTAACTGGCGAATATAATCGCTGATTGAAACGCCCAAATTCTGCTTAAAAACACGTGAAAGATAATTGGTAGACATTCCCGTGTATTCCGCAAGATCCTGAATCGTAATCCTTTCTTTAATATGTGCATAAATATAATCCACACATTGCATAACTGGTTTTGAAAGAATGGAGCTTTTTTTCTGCAGGATCATCTTACCGGTAAAATCCGCCGCCATAGTATGATGCAGATCAGCCACCTGACGAATCGTAGTGCAGGAATCCATTTTTAATATGTAAAAATCACTGAGCCGATAGGCCTGTTCCGGATCCAGACCCCCTTCTATACAATAACGTGTGATCATCGCTGCCGTTACCACAAAATGATATTTGATATTTGTAAGAGGATTCCGCGATAAGACACCGGTTCCCTCCAAATTGATAAAATCATCTTTCGTACAATTCTGCAATACGGTCTCCATATCACCG
Organism: uncultured Lachnoclostridium sp.; assembly: GCA_964580255.1. GTDB lineage: Bacteria > Bacillota > Clostridia > Lachnospirales > Lachnospiraceae > HGM12587. The sequence continues at coordinate 14,297 of CAZOJX010000019.1, forward strand.
CATTTGACAGCATTATAAAAAGAATACTCTACAGAGGGTGCTCTGTGAAGTTCTTCAGATTCATTATTTTGTAATTCCTTATCATATAAGTCCTGTGAATATGTCATTGGATAACCTCCCAGTAAAACCGATTACTTTTTTATATTATGACACGAATTTGATATTTTGTTAAGATTCATAATATATTTGAATATAAGAAAATGCTATACTCATTTCAACAAACAACGATTCACCTGAAATACAGGTGAAATAAGGAGGGCTTTATGAACAAAAAGATCGTAGCAACACTTATGGCCGTTATGATTGCTTCGGGCACATTAGCAGGATGCGGCAGCAGCCCAGCAGCAGAAAATGATGCTGTAGCTGAAGAAGGAAAAATCCTTAACATCTATTCATGGAATGATGAATTCCGTGAACGTCTGGAAGCTGTATATCCAGAAGTAGAATCCACTTCAAAAGATGGTTCTGTAACAACATTAAAAGACGGAACAGAAATCCACTGGATCATCAATCCAAACCAGGACGGTGTATACCAGCAGAAACTTGACGAAGCATTGCTCCAGCAGGCAAATGCAAGTGCAGATGACAAAGTAGATATTTTCTTATCAGAAACTGACTATGTATTTAAGTACACAGATAAAGACGCAGATGTTGCAATGCCTCTTACCGATTTAGGTATTGATCCTGATACAGATATGGCAGATCAGTATGATTTTACCAGAACTACTGCTTCTGATTCCGATGGCGTTCAGAGAGGTTCTACATGGCAGTGCTGTCCAGGATTACTGGTATACCGTCGTGACATTGCGTTAGATGTATTCGGAACAGATGACCCAGCTGCAATTGGTGAAAAAGTAAATGACTGGGCAACCATCAAAGAAACTGCTCAGGAATTAAAAGATAACGGTTATTATACATTCGCATCTTATGCAGATACTTTCCGTTTATACGGAAACAGCATTGATGCATCCTGGGTTCAGCCTGGTTCAACAACAATCAATGTAGATCAGAAGATCATGAACTGGGTAAATGACTCTAAAGAATGGTTAGACGCTGGTTACTTAAACTCTACAGTTAAAGGACAGTGGAATGATGACTGGAATAAATCCATGGGATCTCAGTCAAAAGTATTCGCATTCCTTCTTCCGGCTTGGGGTATCGATTTCGTGCTGAATCCAAACTGGGACGGCGATAACGGTGTATGGGCAGTAACAACTCCTCCACAGGAATATAACTGGGGCGGTTCTTACATTCATGGTGCTACCGGAACAGATAATCCGGAACATGTAAAAGATATTATTTTAGCAATGACAGCAACAAAAGACAATCTGTTAAAGATTTCTCAGGATTATTCTGATTTTACAAACACAAAATCAGGTATGGCTGCTGCTGCATCTGATGATGCATCCTTCTCATCAGATTTCCTTGGCGGACAGAATCCATTCAAATATTTTGCTCCTGTAGCAGAAAACATCAAGATTGCTCCACTGTCAGCTTATGACCAGGGCTGTGTTGAAATCATCCAGAACTCTTTCAGCGATTACCTGCAGGGAAATGTTGACTTTGAAAAAGCTAAAGCAAACTTCGAGACAGCAATCATCGAACGGTATCCAGATATCACTGAAATCATCTGGCCAGAATAATGATTCTAAATCTGCAGAGCATAATGCTCTGCAGATTTACTAGAAAGGAAGATTATTATGAAAAAAAAGAAAAAAGGAATTAGTTATGGAAAATGGGGTTACATTTTCATCCTGCCATTTTTCTTAACATATTTTATCTTTTCTTTGATACCGTTACTTGATACCGTTCGATACAGTTTCTTTGAATATTATCGTTCAGGAATCAAGGAAGTCGGACCTAATTTTGTAGGTCTGCAAAACTATATCAGTTTATTAAAATCTGATATGTTCAAATATGGAGCAAATACTCTGATTTTATGGCTGATTGGATTTATCCCTCAGATTGTAGTTGCCTTGCTTTTAGCTGCATGGTTCACAGATAAGCGCTTAAAAATCCGTGGAAAACAGTTTTTTAAAGTTGTAATCTATCTTCCGAACCTGATTATGGCTTCTGCATTTGCATTGTTATTCTTTACAATGTTCTCTACGAGCGGACCGATCAACTCCATTTTAATGTCCCTTGGATTGATATCAGCACCTATCGATTTTATGGGTTCTGTGTGGGGAACCCGATCACTGATCGGATTAATGAACTTCCTGATGTGGTTTGGTAATACAACCATTATGTTAATGGCTGCAATTATGGGTATCAGTGAAGATATTTTCGAAGCATCAAGTATTGATGGATGTAACAGTATTCAGAAGTTTTTCTATATTACATTACCGTTAATCCGACCAATCCTGGCATACACCTTGATTACATCTATTATCGGTGGTCTCCAGATGTTTGATGTTCCACAGATTTTAACAAACGGTCAGGGAAGTCCGGACAGAACATCAACTACATTGATCATGTTCTTAAATAACCATCTTAAGAGCAAAAACTATGGTATGGCCGGTGCATTATCTGTTTACTTATTTATCATCAGTGCTGTATTATGTTTCCTGGTATATCGGATAACCAATGGTGATGATTCCGGCAGTTCAAGAAGATCGGCAAAACGAATTGCAAAACAGGAAAGGAGGAACAACAAATCATGAGAAGAAAAAATACTGATCACTTCAGAACCACTTTAGCACATATTGTACTTATTTTCTTATCTTTTTTGTGCTTGTTCTTCTTTTACGTATTACTGATTAACGCAACCCGTTCACACGCAGATCTCCAAAAAGGATTTTCTGTATTACCTGGAAAAGAATTTCTCCAGAACCTTGTAAATGTTGCTAATAATGCAAGCTTCCCAATGTTTCGCGGAATCTTCAACAGTTTAATTGTATCTGGTTGTTCGGCTGCATTATGTACTTACTTTTCAGCATTGACTGCATACGGTTTATATGCTTACAACTTCAAATTGAAGAAGGCTGCATTTACATTTATTATGGCGATCCTTGTTATGCCAACACAGGTTACTGCAATGGGATTTCTTCGTTTGATCACTAACATGGGAATGTATGATTCATTACTCCCACTGATCATTCCATCGATTGCTTCCCCGGCAGTATTTTACTTCATGCACAGTTATCTCCAGTCTTCACTTCCGATTGCATTGGTTGAAGCTGCCAGAATTGATGGTTTAGGTGAATTTATGATATTTAATAAAATCGTTATACCGATTATTAAACCAGCCATCGCTGTACAGGCAATCTTTACATTTGTAGGTTCATGGAATAACTACTTCGTACCGGCATTAGTCATTCAGTCAAAGGATAAAATGACAGTTCCAATCCTGATTGCAACATTGCGTGGTGCGGATTATATGAATTTTGATATGGGTAAAGTCTACATGATGATCACAGTAGCGATCGTACCAATCATTTTTGTATATCTGCTGCTTTCTAAATACATCATCGCTGGTGTAACACTTGGCAGTGTAAAAGAATAATCATATCTGTAAGAAAGAGTGCGGTAGGAAATTTCATGACTGAAAGCAATACCGAACTCTTTCTTTTTATTAACAAAGAAAGTTGAGAACTATAAAATGACAAATCTTTGGGGACACAGCGGAACGAAAAATCCGGCTGTAACAGAAAGAGAAATAAAACACCGATGTTTTGCCAAAAGAGCCGCTGAAGAAGCAATCGTATTATTAAAAAACGACGGAATACTTCCGATAAAGAAAAAAACCTCCTTAGCACTTCTTGGAATCGGTGCTGGAAAAACAGTAAAGGGCGGCATTGGATCCGGAGATGTTAACGACCGTGAAAGCATTTCTATTTATCAGGGATTGGCCGAAGAAGATGTTTCTATCGTCAGCACAGCATGGTTAGACGATTACGAAAAACGATATCAGGCGGCACGAATCACCTGGAAGGAGAAAATATTAAAGGAAGCCGAACAGGTAGATAATCCCTTTGACGCCTACGCTGTAAATCCTTTTTCATTCCCTGTGGGACGTGCAGTTCAATCTCAAGATCTGGAAGGTGCTGAAATTGCAATCTACGTTATAAGCCGTATATCCGGCGAGGGAAAAGACCGCAGAAAAGAAAAGGGAGATTACTATTTAAGCGACAGCGAAAAGGCAGATTTACTGTATATTGACCAGAAAAACATTCCAACAGTCATTTTATTAAATGCCGGTGGACCTGTCGAACTTACAGAACTTTTAGAAGAAACAAACAATATAAAAGCAATCCTAAACATTTCCCAGCTTGGTCAGGAAGGCGGCAGAGCTGTTGCAAATATCCTGCTCGGCCACGCTACCCCAAGCGGCAAACTGACAAATACATGGGCCAGACAGTATGAGGATTACCCAGCCTCTGAATCCTTTAGTTATCTAAACGGCAATCTTGAAACCGAAGAATATACAGAAGGAATTTATGTCGGTTATCGTTATTTTGACAGTGCACAGATTAATCCTCTGTTCCCTTTTGGATATGGTTTATCTTATACAAGCTTTGAAACCCGATTTGATTCTATTAACGTAGATTCTACCAAAGTAATTGTTACCGCAACCGTAAAAAATACCGGAAATACATTTGCCGGAAAAGAAGTTCTTCAGGTATATGCTGTACTTCCACAATCCGGAATTTCCAAAGAATCCCAGCGTTTGGTTGGATTTGCAAAAACCGCAAATCTAAGTCCGGGAGAAAGCCAGAAGCTTTCTATCTCTTTCGATCAGAAGGCCCTTGCCTGCTTTTATGAAGATATCCACGCCTGGGTTGTTGAGGCAGGAAATTACGGCATCCGCATTGGAAACAGCTCTGTAAATTTATCATTAGAGGCACTTCTGCACGTTTCTGCGGATACGATTATCGAACGTACGGAAATATTAAACATGGAAGCAGAAATACCAGAAATTCCTGTTATTGGAAATCTCCAAGATTTGCTTTCTAAAGAACCGACCGTTCCTTCCTACGAGTTGGTTCCTGCTTTAGAGGAAACGTCTTTCTGCGAAAAAATCCCGGAAATGGAACAAACGACTGAAGAATTGATTCCTCTGCTGTACGGAAATATTTCCGAAACAACAAGTACCCTCGGTGCCGCCGGAATTAAAGTTCCAGGTTCGGCAGGGGAAACAACAGAAGCACTCTATGATAAATACGGAATCCCGACACTCATCATGGCAGACGGACCTGCAGGAATCCGTTTACAGCAACATTACGAAGTCGACCGTGAAACAGATTCTGTATATGCAATCGGCGTTTTAGGCGCATTAGAGAATGGATTTTTAGGAAGTCAGGAAAAACACGAAAACGCCGATACTTATTATCAATTCTGTACCGCATTTCCGGTAGGAACCGCATTGGCTCAGTCCTGGAATGTGGAACTCATGGAAGAATACGGAACCTATATTGCAGATGAAATGCAGGAATTTCATGTAAATCTTTGGCTTGCACCAGGATTAAACATCCATCGCAATCCTTTATGCGGCAGAAATTTTGAATATTATTCTGAAGATCCGCTGGTTTCAGGATTAATGGCTGCAGCAGTTACAAAAGGTGTGCAAAGCAAAGCCGGCTGCGGTGTTACTATCAAACATTTTGCCTGCAACAATCAGGAAGACAATCGAATGGGGGTTAATGTAAAACTTTCCGAGCGAGCTCTCCGTGAAATCTACCTGCGTGGATTTGAGATTGCAGTAAAGACTGGAAAGCCAATCGCTGTCATGTCTTCTTATAACCTGATAAATGGTATTCACGCTGCAAACAGCCATGATCTATGCAGCAAGGTTCTCCGTCAGGAATGGGGATTCAACGGAATTGTAATGTCTGATTGGAATACCACTGTACCGGCAGATGGAAGTATTCCATGGGAATGTGTCGCTGCTGGAAATGACATCATTATGCCGGGCAGCATTGATGATGATCGAAATATTCGAAATGCTTACAAAGATGGGCAATTATCCGATGATCTGATTCGTTTATCAGCCGGAAGAATCCTATCTGTCATCGAACGGTTAGGAAATAAATAAATAACAGGGCGCAGTCTGCGGAGTTTCCGCAGACTGCGCCCTGTTTTGCGGTTGTTCAATTTTATATTTCTCCCATTATTTTACGGATCCGGATCCTTCCTTGAGGATTTTCGGGAACCGGATGAAAAAGACTGCCGTTGTCACTGCTGCCGCCAAAATATCACTAATCGGCTCTGCCAGAAAAACTGCAAATGTTTTATTCGCAAAAAAGTGCGGCAAAATGAAGATCAGTGGAATCAGCAGCAGCACCTTTCTAAGACATGCCAAAAAGAGGCTGACCTTCGCCTGACCTAACGCCATAAAGCTTTGCTGGCAGGCAATCTGAAATCCCAGGGCCAAAATTCCTGCCATATAGATTCTAAGCGCCCAGGCAGTATATTCGATCAATGCAGTGTTTTCTGCAAAGATTCCTGCAAAAAATCGGGGAACTGCCAGTAAAAGGAGCCAGCAGATAATTCCATAGGTCGTACAAACCTTAAACTGAGCAAAAAATGCCTCCTTTACTCTCGCATCATCATGTGCACCGAAATTATAGCTGATGATCGGCTGTCCGCCCTGGCAAACCCCTTGCAGCGGCATGGTTACCAGCTGGCAAACACTCGTAATAATCGTCATTGCTCCCACCGCTATGTCTCCGCCGTATCTCGACAGGCTGGAGGTAAAGCTGATGGATAAAATACTTTCCGTTGCAAGCATTACAAAGGTGGAAATTCCCAGTGCCAGACAAGGGAAAATAATCTGCTTTTTCAATACGAAATTTTCTTTTTTCAACCGCAACAGCGTTTTCTTTCCTGATAAAAACCGAATGATCCATACTGCACCTACGGCCTGGCTGAGAACTGTTGCAATGGCAGCACCTGCAACACCCAGATCAAATACAAAGATAAAGATTGGATCCAGTACAATGTTGATCACCGCACCGATCACTGTCGTCATCATACTGACTTTCGCAAATCCCTGAGTCGTAATAAACGGATTCATTCCCATAACCAAAAGCACGCAGACACTGCCCAAAATATAAATTCTGGAATAAGCCACTGCATACGGCAGGGTTGCATCACTGGCACCAAACAGACGAAGAAGTGTTGGCGCTGAAATATAAAATCCTGCGGTTAAAATTACCGATAAAATAAGCAATAAGGAAAAACAGTTTCCCATAATCTTTTCCGCAGTTTCGGAGTCCTTCTGTCCCATGGCTATCGCTGCTCTTGGTGCACCGCCGGCACCTACCAGCATGGCGAATGCATTGATCAGCATTAAAATAGGGGTAAATAAGCCTACTCCCGTCAACGCAGATGCCCCGATTTCCGGAATGTGTCCGATATAGATACGATCCACGATATTGTATAAAAGATTTATGATCTGAGCCACTACTGCCGGAAGGGCCAGCTGCAGCAAAAGTTTCGGGATCTTTTCAGTTCCCATTGCCTGTGTATTGGATTGATTTTTCATTTTTGATTCCTTTCTGTTGCTGTAAAATCTGATTTCAGTAATACACCCAGTGAATTTCAGAAGATTCCGGTGTTTAACTAAGCAGGGCCGACAACTATACCACTGCCTCAACCAGTGTATGATCTTTAAAATGAATCTCCTTTACTCCCGGAGTTTTATTTTTGTTAAAGTTAAAACTGAGCATATATCCTCGCTCAAGATGATAGTCCTGAAGATAGCCCAACAACTGCTCCTCACCACGGGTATTATACTCATTGCCATGCCAGATTTTCATCTCGATAATATACTGCTTTCCCAAATAATCCTGACTCAGATATTCTGCCAAAGCATGAAGCATCGTTGTTTTTCCAAACTGTCTGGCCCGATTGATCGTAAAATATTTTCCACCATCAACAAGCTTCCTGACCTCAAAAAGTCTTTCTGTCAGATCAACCATGTAATGTTCTGTCGGATTGCAGGTGCCCGTCGTATTAAATACCCGTCTTGGAATCTCCCAATGATTCTTTTCCGCAATAAAAGATTCCGGAATCAGCCATCTGCTCCCTCTTTTTTCTGCACCGCTAATCACTTTACTAACGCAAAGTTTTGTTACATATCGCTTTGTAACACCAAGGAGTTCTGCTGCTTCTCTCGTTGTATAATACTTCATAGCCTTGCTCCTTTTCGCTTATTCTGTACTCATTTTGCCACATGGTTCCTCTGTTCTCAATATTTAGTTCTCATTTTTTACTTTTAGTTCTCGTTTCTCTTTCTTTTTGTTCTCTTTAT
>CAZOJX010000020.1:0-19656 GCA_964580255.1 uncultured Lachnoclostridium sp.
TCTTTCTTGCCTTATGCTTTTATCGTCAAGCCTTATTTTTACTGCTTGTAAAGATACTACCCCCCCCCGAAGATTTAGAGTTATCCACAATTGACGAATCCGTTATAGAAAATATAAGCGCAGAATTATCGGCAATAAAAGAAAAATTATCTACTATGAACAGTAGTGAAATTGACTACACGGAAGATATTGAAGGAATAGAAATAAAATTATCTAACATAGAAACGAAACTTGATGAGTTAAAAACAACTTGCAACACGGAAGATATAATTACTTCATTAGAAACAATCAAAACAACTCTTAACGCTATCAAGGCAAATCAAACTGTCTCTTATACAAAAGTCTTGCTAACTACTTCAAACTACACTCAATACATTACAATTAACATTACTTTTGATAATTTTATAATAGATTATATTGAAACAGACTCACTTGGATATAGAAAATATAATCTTGCTTGTAGAGGAGTGATTACAACTTCCAACAAAATTGATTGCCATTTTGAGAACGTGTCTATAACCTATCATATATCAATAGAACTTTGGAATACTCCTATCGGAGGTATTTCAACCGACCTTGACTATTATGGACTTTCTTCTTTGTCATTTTCGGCTACCCAATCCGATAGCGCTTTCTTTGATTTTCATTTTCACTTCCCTAACTCAAATACTATTCAATCTATAACAGTATCAAGCATATTTGGATATGTATATATACCTAACTAAAAAAAAGAGTGGCTATCGCAACGATAACCACGCTTTTTTTGTTTAATTACTATATCCGCTATACTCATACAACAACTCTTTTTGCGAAGTTGTCAAACTTAAACTTTGAATATATCGTTTGACTTGTGATGCACCGTATTTATTCGTGTATCCAAGGTAGCCCATAATCATATACTTTTGAGTTGCATTAAGTTTAAGCGAATTGATATAAGATTGAACTTTTGCCTTCTTTGAACCGGATATTGTCTTTCCGTTCTTGTCTTTGTCGGATTCAAGTTCTCTTGCCGTTGCTACGATAATTGCAAGCGAAGGTATATCTACCGCCTTTGCAAAAAGAATATTCTTCGTTTCAAGGTCTACTCCTAACAAATCTTCAATAGCGAGGTTATAATAAATATCATAGATGAACTTAATAGCCTTTGCCCTTACTTCGTCCGTTGCGGACTCATAATATTTGCCTTTTACAAGACTTGCAAGTGTTTCATTTGCTTTGGAATATACCTTTTTGAATTGTTCCTTTTGCTTACTCGTCAAGGTTATTTCTTCGCCATTATAGGTTATTGTTTTACCTATACTCTTTGGCAATACTTCAAACCCTTTAACCACGAGAGCATTTAACTCTTTTTGTGTTTTAGAGTCTTGAATAGAGCCTACTCTTTCGTTAAGCATAATTCCAACGATAGTAGCAATCATATCTTCATCTTCGTTCTCTATTGCCTTAGCAAGGTCGGAAGAATAGTTTTGATTATAGAAAGCATTATCAATCAAATACCCGGCAGAAGGACTAATCCTATTTGTTATTCCATACAAGAAATTATATACGTTTCTTGTTGGTATACCAAATATTTGACCGATTGCATTGACAATATTCTTAACTTGTTGTGCTGGTTTGCCTTCATCGTCCAAAATAGCCTTAAACGCATCAAATAAATCATTAAAGGCGGAATAAGCATAGTTATCAAGGTCATAGCCTTCAACGAGTTTAGAATAAATCTCTTTTATAATCGGAAGTCCACCCATAAGATTTCCGATAGCGTCAACGGTCATATTCAAAGGAATATTATCATCTTCGTCATCTTTGTTGTAAAGCCAACGGAAGCCTTGCGCTACAAGTGCCATAAAAATTGAAGTTGCTCCAAGTGCGGTTATTGATTTTCTCGCTTTTTTATTAGCCTTCTTCAATCTCTCTTCCAAAGACTTCTTTATTTGAGGGTCGGTTTCTTGTTTGATTTTTGCTTTCAAGACGGATACTTCTCCAACCGAATCAATCACTCTACCCACAACTTTCATTGAGTCTGCCGTAAACATTGTGATTGTTTTCATTAGTTCGTTTCCGCTACGCATTGCTGCCGACCTTTCAGTAGCCAACGAGTTTTGTTGAGTTTCCAAAATTACTCTTTCAAGCAATTCTCCGGCTTTCGTTTTATTTTCTACCGTTCCAACCTTCAAACCATTGTCTTTCTCAACTTGAATTTGACAAGCGCCGAAAAGTTTCTTTACAACAAACCTATCCGTTAAGCCGATAGGCTTCATAAGAAAATCTCCTACGCTATCAACCTTATCAAGAACGCCTTGTGCTTTTGCCGCCGAATCGTCATTGTTTCTCAATTTAGCAAGATTACAATATTCATCAACGTCCGCCGTCTTAACCGCAAGACCTTTTATAATTGAAGAATAGTCAAGAATACTACTTGCTGCAAAAAGAGAAGAAAACTGTGTAGCCCACACTTTTGGATTCGCTCCAAGTTGTGTGATTTGTCAAGCGTTTTTCAGTAGATTTTTGAAATTTTCTGAAAAATTTTTATTTCGTTCATAAAATTGCCTGTTTTTCACCGCTCCATTATACATTTTCCGCTTAAAAAAGTCAAACGAAATGAAAATAGGTAGCACAAAAAGGCTCTCTTTGCAGGGAGCCTGCCAAATTGTTATCGAGTTAAGCCGTTTTCTTTTTGAGAAAGCGTATTATATATTCATTTCGACAGTTCTTTAAGTCCTCTAACAGTTCCGCTCTCTTTTGCAGGGGCGAATAGAAAACTCTTTTGCCCTCTCTGTTCCGCAAGGACGAGTGCGGTCGGTTGTTATATCTATCGAGCCACGAAAGCATTTTCTCTTTCAGTTCCGCAAAGGTAGAAAATTGCAGGTGGTTGTAAAAAGCCTCCTGGTCGGTTCTATGCGAACGCTCGACCTTTCCGTTATGTCTCGGCGTGTAGGCTCTTATGAGTTTATGACGAATCCCGAGTTTATTTAGCAAGATGTCAACGGTATGTATCGTCGTTTCTTTTGCGTGTTTCGGATTTGTAAATTCCGTGCCGTTATCCGTTTGTATCGTCTGCGGCAAATACCCGAAATAGGCAATCGCTCGTTTTACAAAGTCCACCGTCGAATATCCGCTATGCTCTTTGTAAGGGTAAATAAACCTTTCTCTCGTTGCCTCGTCAATCATTGTGTATTGGAATAATTGCTCGGTCGCATATTCGCCTATATTGCACTCTTTCGGAACGAATTTAACGTCCATTTGCCATTTAAGCCCGAGCATTTCGGGCGTGTTATACGGTTGCGCAACATAAGCCTCGTGAATTTCCTCCACGGGGCGCAGTTTGTTTTTTATGACGAAACGATAAAAGCCAAAATAGGTGCGATTGTAAGCGTATTTCGCACGCAATATCCCGAGCGCCTCGGAATAGGTAATATCGGGATTCTCCTTAAAGAGTTCGATTATGTGCTCCGTTTCGGTTTTCGTATGCGCCTTAGGGCTCGGCGTATGCGGAACGGAGGAGCCGTTTTCGAGGCTCTCAATGTTGCCGTCGTATTTTGCTTTCCAACGCCAAAGCGTTCTCTCGGTGCACTTAAAGTGCTTTGCAACATACAAAATATCCCTGCCGTTTTTTAGCCACATATCGAGTGCCCTTTGTTTTTCGTTTGCAGAATATTTTATTCCTCTCATAGCAATACCTCCGTTTCTTCGGTATCGCTATTATAGCACATTTCGACAAAAAAATCAATAACTCTTATTTTTTCAAGCAATCGTCATCGTCTTTTTGTGGAAAAGTTTGCGCACGCCTGCGTGCGTAATTCTATCCATCAATCAATACACGATAGTGTATTTAATTTCTCTTTATATTTCTCTTTGATTTAGATTTATATTTGCATAACTTTGCATTGCAATTGCATAGCAAACGAGATACAAAAGCAAAGCAAGTGCATAGCAAAAGCATTGCAATTGCATACGGTTTGCATAAGTAAGAAAAACCGCAAAAAGTCATACCGTGTATGCGTTTTTCACGCTTTCCAAAACACGAAAGAAAAAGCAACTCGAAAAAAATCAAACGCAACTCGAAACAACTTAAAAATTTTGCATAGCCAACTTAAAGCAACTCAAAACAACTTTGAAAAACCGAAAAATTTTTCTTAAAAAAATTCTCAACCCCGTCAAGATTGAGAATCGGTGTTTTTCGGGCTATTTTTCAAGTTATCCACAGAGTTATTAACGTCGCTTTGCTCGCTGTTTTTCGACCGTTTTTTGAGTGCGTCGTAAGCCTTTCGGACGGCGAAAGTAATACCCAAACAAAGCGGTAAAAAGGGCGTAAACGGAGCAAGCCAAAACGCCCAGCAGGTTGCGCCTATACCATACCACCAGGCGTTTTGAGTGATAATACCGAGTAGAATCGGCACCCACACCTCGCTCGATAAAACGAGAAAAACAACGATAAAAATAATGATGTTCGTCTTGTCTTTTAACTGCTTAATTATCGCTTTCAGCAGGCTTAAAAATTTCTTCCGTCGCCATTTCAACGACCGCCTCCTCAACCTCGTTTTTAGAGGTTTCTACGCCGATTGTAAGGGGCGTGGAATTATCTTCGATATACTGCTTAAAACGGTGCATTAGGTCGATTTGGTCTTGCATATAATTGACCGTATCGTAAACGATATTCTCATAGCCGAATTTATAGCCCGTAAAGCCGTTTAACATAACCGTGCACAACTTTAATATATAAGCGGCGAAAGTCGCCCAGGTCGGCGTTATAACAACGTCTAAAACGACTATACTCGTAAGAACGGACACAAGACACGTCCTGAAAAATTTAGTGCCGTAGCCTATACCTTTCTTTACCTCGGGCTTTACGCCGAGCGGCGCACGACGATTACTGCCCCTGCCACGCTTAAAAATCATTTCGGGCGTAAGTTTTATAGGCGTTATCTTGTTTGCCCGTATAATGGCGTTTACCTGCGGTTTAGAGAGATTTTTGCAGGCTTTTAATTCTTGCTCCGTCTTACCGATATATTCATTATTATATATTTCAAAGTCTATACCGACCTCGGAAACGACGGAAAAGCGTGCGTTTTTCAGTTCGTCTACGACATACCAACGGCAAAATTCCGTCAATCTTCCCTGCTTTTTCCCGTCAATAATCGCCTTTTTCTCGCTATCGTATTCTTCGAGCGTTTTTATATACGATTCGCTCTCTTTCCCTGCTCGGCTCCCCGTATCGGACAGACTTACGAACATAGAATAAGAGCAAAATAAAAGCACAAAAAACGCTAAACTTAACTCAATTACCTGTTTTATCGAGGTAAGTTTTATATCGGTGGTAAATACGACTGTTACGATAAATACGATAAGCACGCCGACGAAAACCCCCGTGTAATTGAGAATACTGCGAGTGACTCTCTTTTTCTTAGAGTGCATACTTTCGATAGCGTCGTTTACTTTATTTCCGCCCGATTGAGAGGACGCCGTTCCTATGGGCTTAATCGGTTCCGTTGTCATTTGCCGTGTCCTCCTTGTCAGGTTTTGCCTTTATGTAGTCGCCGAGTTTATACAACATAGAGCCTACGCTATTTGAAATAAGCCCTACGAAACACACAATAACCATTTGGTCTATAATATTGCGCAAGGCGATAAATAACGCCAAAAGAACGCTCCAAACAACCCATATCGCAGGCGATTTGAAATACGCTTTTAATTGATTCGTGAACGGCAAACAACAGATAAACGCAAGCACGAGAAACATTCCCGAAATAGTGGCTTTGTCGCTCGTCGCAACCCAAATAGGAAATTGTGCGATCGTCGTGCCGAGCGGAGCACCAACGCAAAGCGCCGTTGCGCCGATTCGGACGCAAGTGCCTTTCGTTTTATTCTTCATAATCCTACGCCTCCTCGGTTTCGGTCTTTACCTCGGCAGGCAGTTCCTCGCTCTTTACGGAATTATCCGCCTTTAACGCATTGACATATTTAAGCGAAACAAGGTCTTTTACCGCCTGCGGAATATTCTTATTGTTAGCGTAAACGGTAGTTAGAATTTCGAGAATTGCTTTTGTGAACGTTTCAAGTTCGCCGCAAATCATATCTCGCTTTTCGTTTTTGCTTTCAATTTCGTTGAGTTTTTCAATGGTTGCGTTGTAATTTTCAATTAAAGCGTTTACGGTCTTAACCACCTCGCCGTCGCTTTCGGTGTTTACGCCCAACTTTTCAAGCGTTAAAGTCGTATTCTTTTTATTGCCTCTTTTTTCCGTGATAGCAACTACTACACAAGCGAGTATCGAGCCGAAATTCACGGTAGACAAAAATTCGAGAAAGTTATCGTTAAACCACGATTCGAGCCTTGTAAAAAAGGTTTCGGGCACTACCGTTTCCGTTTCTTTCTCTCCGTTCGTTTCGTCCGTCGGACTTTGCTGCGTCGTTTCCGTTTCGGGTATGGTTTCGGCACTTGCCGCATACGCCGTAGTCGAAAAGGCACAACACAACGTTACCGCCGTCATAATTACCACGGCGATTAGCGTAATAAGTAAATTTCTTTTTGCTTTGCTCATAACAAAAGCCTCCTGTTAAATAATATCCCACCCGTCAAGCAATCGGGCGAGTTTTTCGTTTAAGTCGTCCATTGCTTTCGTAAGCGTGGCGTGTTTATCGTTTAAGTCTTGCATACAGGCATAAACGCTTATAATTTCCTGCGGAACGTCTAACCCGTTCGGGCAAACGACGAGAACGCTGCCGACGGACCTTGAATAAATCGTTTCGCAACGATATTTCGGAGCGTTTGCTTGTCCGTTTAAGACGGCTACCGTCGCCGTTACGGAGCCTTTTATGAACTCTTTGGGGATTGCGCAGGTTTCGTCCTTTAAGAGCCTGTAAAGCGAATTTCCGCTCTCGTTTTCAAAGATAGCCGTCGCTCCGCTCGGGGCTCCCGTAAAGGTAATTATAAGTTCGTCGTCAACCTGTTCGGGCTCTCTCGTTAGAATAAAGCCCTTTTCGACGTTTTCAATCAACTTATATTCCATTTTCATATAAAACCCCTTTGCTAAATACACATTTCCCCGTTTAATTCTTTATCGGTTTTACCCCATATAGCGAGCCTATGTTGTAAAGCGATAGCGTAGTCCGACATACAACGCAACTGTTCTCTCATTAAACGTCTCATTTCACACGAAATATTCTCCGCAATCGCCTGTTCGCTATAAATAAACGCCGTAAGTTTAACGATTTTCTCGTTTAACTCTTTGAGTTCGATTTGCACACGCTCTTTTGCCGCAAGTTCTTTGTTTTCGCACGTTATCATAATAAAAGCCTCCTATTAAGTTTCGACGAACCAATCGTCTCTCGTTATCTTTTGTCCGTGAACGCCGTCGCCGTTGATTTCCTCGTAGGTTTTGCCGTCAAGGTCGCTTACCCAAATTTCGAGGGCGTCGTCAACCTCTTTTTGATTGAGAATCCCCTGTGCCTTTTGTGCGTTAGCAGACTGCAACCATTTTTCTTTGCTGAATACTCTTGCCATTGTGAATACCTCCGTTTTGTTTTTTGGCATAATTGCTTACTATTTGTTTTAATTTCCATTTCGGAGCATATTTGTAGATTCGCTCCTTATAGAATTTCAACCCGTTTATATGACTTAGCCAACCGAGCAAAGAAAGCAATCCTCTCGCCTGGCTTACCGTGATATATTCCGACTTTTTAACCTTTCGCACTCTGCGGCATAGTCGGTAAAATATCTTTTTCCGTAAATGGACTTTGTTTTTGTAAAATCGAAAGCCGACAAAATCAATCGGGCGACTATGCACTTTCCATACCTGATAATTTGCTTTCAGGTGCAGTCCGAGCGTCGATAAAAATTCTTCCATTCCCCCGATTGCTTTGCGTAATTTCCGTTTGTTCGTATCGAGCAACACCATATCGTCCACATATCGGACATAATACTTTACGCCGAGCGTTTCTTTCACATAGTGGTCGAAAGTTTCGAGATAGAAATTACTAAACCATTGCGAGGTGTAATATCCGATAGGTAAACTGTCGCCACCGTTTATAAGCACCTTGCTAATGAGTTTTAACAGTCTTTCGTCTTTTATCTTACGCCTGAATAAGGAAAGCAATATATCGGGCTTAACGTTATTGAAAAACTTTGAAATATCGAGTTTCGCCACATAACGCACGCTCGTATCTTTCAACGCCTTTTCTATAAAGCGTTTTGCCTCCATACCGCCCCTGTTCGGAACGCTACCGCAGGAATACCTATACATACCCTTGTTTATCACAGGCTCCAAAACAAGCACTAAAGCCCAATGGATTATTTGGTCGGGATAGAATTTCGGCACGGTAATTTGCCGTAATTTCGAGCAAGAACGGTCAAACAGTTCGATGTGTCTGTTCTCGCTAAGAACGACGGAATCCGTTTCGAGCATAACTTTGATATTCTCGGCGTAATAATCTATCCGTTCAAGCACCTTTGCGATATAATGCTTTTGCGTTTTTCCTTGCGCCGCTTTGTGTATCGCCCGTTTTATCAAGTCCGTATCGCAAATCTTTTCGTATAAATAACCTACTCTTTTCATATACCTTTTAATCTTCTCACGGTTTTTCGAGATTTAACCTACTAAACCGCCCTCTTGTCGAAGTGTTTTTTGCCAAGGGGCAAGGATTATGTGTGCACCATAACTATTTTACAGATTAAAATGCGACCGCCAATGTTCGAGTTCGAGTTAGACGAGTCATTGTTACCATTCCAATACCAAAGACCAGCATTGTCGCCGTTGTTCCAATTCCCACCGACATTCAGCACGGAGCAGCACACACTACCCTTTATTTTATATTTGCAAAAGAAACATCATTAAGGGGGAGGTTTCCCCCTTAACAATCCCTCTCTTAAAGAGGTTTATAGCAAAGGCGACCGCCAATGCTCGAGTACGAGCTAGACGAGTCATTGAGACCATTCCAATACCAAAGACCAGCATTGACGCCGACGCTCCAATACCCACCGACAAGCAGCACGGAGCCATAAGCATAGCCATAATCCGAATAATAAGTGGACGAGGTTGCGGAATATTCCGCCGTATAACCAAGCAACGGGAATTTTGCGAAATAGTCAATCTTTTTCAAATAACCGCTTTCGGCGGCTCTATCGCCCATATACACATACGGATTTTCGTATTTGTCGCTTTCGTATTTTTCGGGATTAAGGCAAATATAAACTTTGCTATCGCTAAAATTGATTCCGTCGCACCATTTATAAACGTTGCCCCACGGATTTTCTATACCTCTGTATTTGCAGGCGTAAGTTCCCGTCGTATTGCTCGTAGGCGAGCCGCTTGCCGTCTTAACGTCGTCGGTGTGCCCCGTCGTAAGCGCCGCACTATTGCTACTTGCCGTATAGCCAGCCATAACGCTTTGGCAGTTCGTCGTAGCCATTTCGATTAGCCACAACTCTTTGATAATAGCGTCGATTAAGAAATCGTATTGCTGATAGCCGTCGCCGTTCGCCATACACGCCGTTCTCATTTGAGGGAGCGTAACGTCTACAAGGCAAGTCTGCCCTTTCTTTGAATACGCTCTCTCCGAAGTTCCGCTCGCCTCGTATTTACCGACGAGCACATAATCGAGTTCGTTGCCTTTGCCGTCTACAAACAGCGTAGAAAATCCGTCGTAACGATAGCCCGAAATTTGGTGCTTATAAGTGCCGTCCGTGTTTTTCGTGATTTTAGAGTAGAATTTAGGAATTTTGATAAAGACGTTATCGTGTTCGTCCATTACCTCCTGCATATCGCTCCACGGATAGCAACTGTCGAAATCGCTCGTTATGTCCGTTGTTCCGACCGTTACGGTAAGCCCTACCGCCGAATCCGTCCTCGTCAATGTCGGACTTGCTTGCCCGACGTTATTTATGCCGTAAATTTTGCTTTTTTCCGATACCATAAGAAATATCCTCCGTTTTGTTTTTAACTGTTACCGCCCTCAACGGCGAGTAGTCTTTGCTTAATAGCCTTTAACTCTTTATCTATCGCACCGCCTTTCGTATAGCCGTGCGCCTGTTCCGCCTCTTGTGCGTAATACACGTCGATAGGCTCGTCCGAATCGTTGTCGCCGAGTTCGCTCATTTCCTGTCTTAACACTACTTTTGCGGCGTCTACGGCGGTGGTTATTGCGCCGTTCGTTTCCGTTTTGGAATATGTTTCCGCTTTCGCATACGCTCCCACGTCGCTTGCCGCAAGCGTAATATCGTTTTTAAGAGCCTTGCCGTTTACCGTCCTTGTTTCGGGAACAAGTCCGCTTACGATGTCGGCAATGCTAACGTTCAAAGTCTGTCCGCTTTGGAAAGTAAGCGTAAGCACCTTGTTTTTGTAAGAGGCGTTCGTCATAAGGCTTTCGATAGGAAAATCCACTACGCCGCTACTTATAACCTTACCTTTCTTATTTTTAAGGCTAATAGTGAGTTTATACTCGTCGTCCATAGACAAAGCAATGCTCATTCCGTTGCCTGCAACGATGTCCTTAAATTGCTTGTCTATTCCGCCGCCTCGGGTATAATTTCTCGCCGTTTCCGATTCTTCCGCATACATAGCGGAGCCCGAATAAACAGTGTGCGCCTCTACATAGTTCTTAAAAGTATTTAACTCGTTAGCCGTGGCGTTTATCTTTGCGTTCGCCTCCGACAAACCTTGCTCGTAAACGGCTACGCTTACAAGTCCGTCTATAAGGTCGGCTACGCTAAAACGAATTTCGTTTTGATTGTCGAGCGTTAAAACGACCTCTTTCGTTTCTTCGTCGTAATCGCCGCCGACTACTACGCTTTCAAGCGGTAGGTCAATCGTGGTCGTGCTAAGCGTCGCCCCCTCCGAGTTCTTCAATTTCAGGGTAACGATATAATTGCTTGTATCGACCGTCATATCAACGGAACAACCGAGCGTTTTTGCTTTATCGTCAAGCGTTTTCTTATTTACCGCCTGTCCGCTATATACGGGGTCGGAGACGTTAAGTCTGCCCTCCGTCGTATAAACGGGAACGTGCCCCTCGATAGGGCTTTCGGAAATAAGAATTGTAGACTGCGTGCCGTCGGGCATAATGATATAAGCCCGTCTATATGTATTCGTCGAAATAACCTTGTCGAGTTTTTTGCTATCGAGTTCGGCAATGTTTTCCGTATTTCCGCTGATTTGTGCGGCAATATTGTTGATTATAGTCTGTAAACTCGTTTTCGTCTGGTTAGAGGCGGACGGGTAAAGTTTCAAGACATTGCTTGCAAAACTGCCGTCCACAAAGCCTTTTACAAGGTCGTCGAGATTTTCAACGCCGTAACCGTCGAGCATAATGCGAATATGCTCCGCCGCCTCGTTTCCCGAAATCGTTTCTTGCAGTTCGTTTATCTTGTCCGCCAAAAAGGTTGCGAGTTTATCGAACCACAGTTTTAGGTTCGTAGCACTCAAACCGCCTACGCCGTATTGAGAGGGCGAGTTCGGGCGGTTAGACAACGCCTGCACGCCCTTTTCCGCTATTTGGTTAGGCGTTATTTTTGTTAGTTTTTTCGTTGTGCTCATAAATAAGCCTCCTTAATCTTTGTATCGCCCTGCGACACGGTAACGGAAAGATATATAATACAAGGCGAAAGGTTTAAGGTATTCGTCCGAGTAGATATAATATTGCTTTTCTACCCACTGTTTCTCTTTCTCTTTAACCGCAAAGAGCGATTGCTCGGTCGTATTGAAAGTAAAGTCGGCGAAATCTATATCCTCAAACGAAAACAGCATACTGTTTATACGAGCGATTTGCTCATAAGGCTTTTTATTCGTCCTAACCTTTACCTTTGCCGTACTACTTTTAAAGGACTTAGTTTTTATTACAGTGGAACGCTTAATCGTCGTCTTTGTAAGGTGCGGTATTTGGCAATTATCCATAAGAGTTGCACAACCGCACATAATCGTCCTTTCGTCGAAATTATAGGTCGAGGGTGGCAATTCGCCGTCCTCGTCTCTTTGGTCGAAATTAAACGAGCAGACCGTTCCGTTTACACAACCGAAAAACAAATTATCGTTCATTGACCGCAAAACGACCGCTTTTTGAAATATTCCGCCCGTGTGATTGCCTTTGCTTTCGCACAAGTAAACGTGCCGCTCCGTAACGTCGCCCGTGACGGAATCCGTTATCTCATACACCACATACGACACAGCAACGGAAACAGGCGTATCGCCTATATTCACGGTTATGATTTTCGTGTAAACGTTTTCCGTGCTATTGCCGTTATCGTCGGGAGCGTTCACGATGTTTCCGCAAAGATTTTTCGTTTCGTAGTCCTGCGGATAATACACGTTGTTCGCAAGTTCGATGTCGTATTCTTCGCCGTTGTGTTCCACTTTTGCCCCGACGAGTTCTTCGGGTAAAACCGACGAATAGGAATACTCTTTGTATTGATTTTTCCATACGCCGATATTTTCAAGATAATACCACTCGTATTCCATAGAACCCGAGGAATCCTCGTAACGTTGACGGCTATCGGCAAGAAATATTTTTCCGTCCGTCAAAACGCATAAATATCCGCCCCATTCTTCAAGGCTTACCTTTGATAAATCCGTATTTACGAGTTTAGCGTCGATAAGCCTGGAACGATGTTCGTTAGCACGCTCGGAGGCGATTTTCAACTGCGAAACGCCCTCTACGCCGAGCCTTGATATAAATATCGGGTCGTCAAGGAAATTACAGCAAGCGCCTACACAACCGAGCCCCGACAAGCCCTGCACGGACGGATATATTCTCGGCATAAGGTCCATACTGCTATCCGTCGCCGTATGGAAATAGATTGCGGAATCCTGTTGCGTATCCGACTTTAACACCATAAGCGTATCGGAAACGCTCATAATACCCGTAATAGGTGCATACCCTACGCCGTCCTGCATATAGTTGAGTATTCCGAAATATGACGGGTCGGCATACCCCGTGCTATTTCTTCCGCAAAAGAACACGTAATTGTGATAATCGGGATTGCCCGTGCAAAACACTCTGCCGTCATAAGTCGTGCAAAGCGTGCATTTCGTTATGAGTTCGGAAATTTGGCTCATATTCTCGGTTACGCCGTCAATCGAGGTATAAACCTTTGAGGCGGCAATTTCTACGCCTGCGTAGCCCTGCTCATAGTAGCCGTCGCTCCCTCTTTTCGTTTCCTGCGGCTTTGTCGGAGCCGTCGTAAAGGTAATTTTGCCGTTCGTCAAATCCGCTTTGTAGGCGGTCGTTTCAACGCCGTAAACCTTAACCGATACAATAGAATCGAGGTCTTTTTCGTTCATACAAAATTCGGTCGTCGTGCCGTCGGCTACAAAGGTATGCTTAAACTGCGGCGTTAAGATATTTCTTTGCTCGTATTCCACGCCTATATCGGCGTTGTCGCCAGCAGGCACGATGTTTATGTAGGTAGTCGGCACATAAGCATTGTCCTTAACGGATTTTACCGTCGAGCCGTCATATACGAGATAATTCGCTCCGTCGAGAATGTAAAGCCAATTATTGAAAATGAAATACACACTCTTATGCGGATTCATTGCATTGTAAAGAATATCCGCCGAACTTACGACACCCTCGTAATACTCTAATTCGAGCACGTCGTTTTCCGCTACGGTTGACGATGTAAACGAAAGCGTGTTCGTGTCTTTCACATACTTTGCGCCCGTAATAATACTGTCGCCCGATTGCGTTTTAAGGTTTATAATCGCCTCGCAAGCAAACGGCAAAACGAGCGAATATTCGTGTATCGTCGTTTGCCCTACCGTTGTGCTACTCGTTGCCTCGGGAACAGTAACGCTCGCCGTAGCCTTAACGTTGACCGAGTTCGGGTAATTGTGCCACAAATAGAGTTTTGTTCCGCTATGCACAACGACACGCTCGACTATATTTCCGCCGACCTTGCACTTAAAATTGAAAATACCGTATACTTCTTTATTCGCCGTTTCGTCAGTCGCCGACGCTATTCCGTTGTCGTTTACGGTTATACTCTTTGAAAAATCGGCTCGCCGTCTATACCCTGCAATCGTTTCGAGCGCCTCGCCCTGTCCGCTTTTATAGTCTTTATACATATTGACAAGGTAAGCAAGCCTCGATTGATTTACCTGCGTATGGTCGTTTGAAAAGTCCACGCCACGGAAACCGCCGTAATAACGACTGTATTCGGTGCTCGTATTGCTTAAATTCGTTCTGCTATAATACGCCATACCCGATTACCACCCGTTTTTATTCCTGTAAACAACGGGCGACAACGGCTCTTTCATTGCGCGAATTTCCGCCACCTGTTCACGATAAAGCGTTAAATAATATTCCGCCTTTGCAGGCTCGTCGTCAACCCAAATATAACTCGCTACGAGGTTAGGCAATACCGCCGCCAAATCGTCGTCAAGGTCGATTACGGTCGTTTCCATATCGTCCGAGGCTTTTACCTCGGTTATACGCCTATTGTAGCAAACGTCGAAAATACCAACAGTAGACGCAGGAATAAGGATTTTACTCGTTCCCTCGACAAAATAATCGTCGTTGAGAACGAAACCCTTACCCCTTGTTGCGTCCACTATCGGAGGACACACAAACGACAGAAAATCGTCCGTGAGGCTGGCTAAATCGTAGGCAATGTATTTACTGTATGCAGGCACTTTCTCCGCTCCCACGCCCAAAAGTCCGCCGTATAAAGCGACGTTTTGGACATAGTAAACATAATCGCCCGAAAACTTAATGCGGACGGTTCCTAAATACTGTTCTTCGCCGTCTAAAATTAAGCCTTTATATTCAATAAACCGACCGTTTTCGGAAACAAGGTCGATAGATTTTATCGTTTCCCACGTTTCCCCGTCGGCAGTTTTTTCGATAGTTGCAAGTCCGTTGCCGTTACACTCAAAGTAATAACTTTTAGCGTTGTCCGCAACGAAAACAAGAGCCTCGTCGTCTTTTATGACAGGCTCGAAAGTGTCGTCGGTCAACCGATTTTCAAGCGGAAAATGGTTGAGTTTATAAATCGAGGTGGCAGGTCTTATGCGGTTTACTTGCAAAAGCGCACGGTCCACGGCGTAATAAAATCTGTTATTATCTTCGAGTTCCGTTTCAAAACCGAGTTGCGCAACCGATTCGTATAATTCTTGGATTGTCATATTTCTGCCTCCTTGTTAGATTTTTTAATATAGTCCTTAGCGAGGGCTTGCGTCTCATAACCACAAGCCCCGTTGCTAAGGTTGAGTAGGTTAAAACGCATAACGCTGATTATGCGTTTTTTTGCAAATTAGAGAGCCGTTGCGTTCGTTACGGCGGACGCAGAATCTACGGCAAGCAAAATGTGTTTCCAGGTCGTAAAACCGATACCGAAACGGCAATAACCGTTCCAAACGTAATTACGGGTGTGCTCGTCGATGTAGTTCCTGATGTCGAGATTTACACGATTATAGAACATCGAGCCCAAAAGTTGCTTGTTTGCGTCGGACGACATAAGCATAAAGCGGTCGTCGGTCGTTTCCCAACCAGGCAAAATGACAATCGTCCAATTGCCGTATTGAGTGTTGATGTCGTTATAATCGGTGTTAGTCGTTCTTTCGGAGCCGACAACCTTTTTCGCAATCTGTTCGAGTTCGGGGCGATTGCAAGGCAAAACGAGAATATCGGGAACATAATCGAGAGATTCGCCGTTTTCGTCCTTAAAGTTTCTCATTTTGTTTGCAAGAATACCGAGCGACTTTTCAAACTCTGCGGTATCGGCGCAAAGTTTATCGCTGTAAAAGTAGTTCGACTGCGTTTTGCCCTTAAACTTATCGAGTGAATAAGTGTGTCCGCTATGGAAAAGCGGTTTACTGTCCGCTACCGACAAGTCGACAAGCGTTCTGCCGCCGAATTTACCCTGCGTCTGCGTGCCGTTCGCAAGAGCCCACGCCGCAATCTTGGTGCGAGTTTTGTAATACGCACGGACAAAGCCCTGCGGCTTGGATTTCATATTCGAGCCCATACCGAATTTTGCGTCGTCAACCATTTCTTTGGTAATGGTAAACTCTTTCATAAATGCGATATGTTCGATAGTCTTTTTGAAAGTGCTTTCTACGCTGTCGTTTTCAGCACCCTGCCCCTCTTTTACGCTTTGGAACACGTCAAAATCGGACTGACCGATTACGGTTTCCGCATAGCGGTTAGACTTTTCGACGTTATAAAGAACGTCCAAAACGGACTTTTTCTTTTCAAGGGCGTTAGATTCGTTTTGAATAAGCGCCTTAATCGGGTGCTCGAACTTGCCATACATAGGGTCGTTCTTGCCCGAAAGTTTAGAATATACGATAGGCATAACTATTTATCCTCCTTAAAATTATTCAAAGATAACAAGCACTTTGTCGCCTGCTACTTTGTTTGCGTCGAGCGTGTCTACTACCGTAGCAACGCCGCTCGTGGTCACGTCGGTTACGCCGCAACCGTCCGTTGCAATCGTGAGTTTAGAACCGAGAACGATTGCTACCGCATTGCTCGAATAGGTAACGGGTGCCTCGAACACCATACTCTTATCAATGCGTGCGACGGGCAAATCCTCGTTGTCTGCCGCAGGTGCGGTGTAGGTTTTAAGCGCCATGTGCGTCGGCTTGGTCGTGCCAGACGCCTTGGTAAGTTTCCCAGACGAAAGAACGAGAGCCTCGCCCTCTACATACGCCTCCGACGCCGTGGTCGGGAGGTATTCGGGCTCAGGCACGTTAATTCTTCCGTTTACGATTTTGGTTAAATTAAACATACTGTTTGTCTCCTTAATTTTTTATAATGATTGTTTGTAGAGAGCACGGATTTCCTTGTCGGATTTACCAGGGAACAAATCTCGCCACTCTCTCAATGTCTCTTTCGGCATAATAACGTTGTCGTCCGAGGCTTTCTTCGGGGCGACGGAGGTAATGTGTTTCTTTCCGTCGCTTGCTGCTTTACGCTGTGCGGCGACCGCTTGGCTATTACGCACTTTGTCGCCGTTTACCGCAAGATACGCCTTTTTAGGCGAAATACCTGCGTCTCTAAGTCTGCCGAACTCTACAAAATCGTCAAAACTGTCAAAGCAGTCATTGATTTTTCCCTTTTCCAAAAGGTCGGGGAACGACTTTTTAAGTTCCGAAAGGTCGCTTGCGGCAAGCGTTTCAAACGCCTGTCTTTTTTCAACCTCTTTCTGCTGTGCGAGCGAAATTGAATCTTGCCTGCGTTTTCGGTATTCTTCTACGCTTACGCCCTCGGATTCCGCTACGGTTCTTTCCATTGTGTCCGTAACGTCGCCCTCAACGGAAATACCCATTTTTTCGAGCGTTTCTTTGCTAAGGTTTTTAAGGTTAGCAAAATTGCTCTTTTCGGCGGCAAGTTGCGCTCTTAAATCCGCTATTAGCGTGTCCTTTTCGTCAGGCTTTGCCGCTATGTCGGCACTTTCCCCGTCGTCGCCTGATGTTTCCGTTTCTTCGTCGGTTTCGTCGGATTCGTCCAGTTCGTCGTCCTCGTCAACCTCCTCTATATTCTCGTCGCTATCGTCGTCAAGAGCGGTGTCGGTGTCCTCGTCTGCGTCGCCGTCAAGGTCAAAACTCTCGTCGTTATCGACATCTAAACCCTCGTCCAAATCGTCGTCCGATTCTTCGATTTCGGGAGAAATATCGTCTCTTTCCATATCGTCTGCCATATTTCGTGTCCTCCTCTTTTTGGCTTACTTATTATTTCTTTCCGTTTCTAAGGTCGGAGCCTTTAACAACGCTCGATTTGGGCTGGTCGTTTACGGGCTTGGGAGCCTTGATAATTCCGCCCTTGTTGTTTTGATAGGGATTTCCCTTGCAGGGTGCTTTGCTCGTCATAACCGATACCTCCGTAATTTATTTTTGATTTTATAGAAAAAAGCCCCTAAATCCTTACTGGCAAGGATAGGGGCTCAAATCTCTCGGATATTGGCACAAATATCTCTTTATTGACCTGTATTGTTGGCGACAACCGTGGTCCTTCGTGTTCGTATGTATTAGTCCGCTTTTATCTTATACACTCTGCCGCAAAACTTGCACACGACGGTGATTCCGTCGCATTTACTCTCTTTCATAAAACCTACTCCGTAATTTATTTTTGATTTTATAGAAAAAAGCCCCTAAATCCTTACTGGCAAGGATAGGGGCTCAAATCTCTCGGATATTGGCACAAATATCTCTTTATTGACCTGTATTGTTGGCGACAACCGTGGTCCTTCGTGTTCGTATGTATTAGTCCGCTTTTATCTTATACACTCTGCCGCAAAACTTGCACACGACGGTGATTCCGTCGCATTTACTCTCTTTCATAAAACCTACTGCGTGAATTGTCTTTTTGCAAGAGGGGCAAATCGCCTTGACGATTTCCGTTTTTTTCGAGATTTCGCTTAAAGTAATAGCCATAAAAACGCTCCTTTACATACTTACGCACTTATTATAACCTATAAAAAACTCAAAATTTTACCCGAAAATATCTAAATTGCAATTTTTTATTTGTAAATTTTTCTCATTTTCTCGCAATACTTTGATTTCAACCCCGAAAATGCTATTGCAAAATCTTTGATTTTGTGCTATAATAAACTCGCCAAATGATTTACATAAGAAACATAGAATAGCACTTTTTGCAACCAAGGGCGTATTATACCCTTTTTTAGGTGTATATCTTATTGCGAATTTGATAAAAATGCAAATTCCACAAAATAGGATATACACGGCAATAGTGCTACCTATGTAAATTGTTTGGCGACAACCGTGGTATTTGCGTTTTTTGTGCGTTGACCTCGGTTGACGCACTTTTTTATTTTAGGAGGCGCTTTTATGAGTAGGTGGCGCACGAGTTATGTTTCTACAACGCCGAAAAATAAAATGCGTTTTTTATGTGTAATTTTAGCCTTTCTTATATTCTCTTTCAATCTTACACCTGTTAATGTGCAAGCCGACGGCACAACAATTCAACCGAAAGTTTATATAACCGACACAGGAAAATATTATCACAGTAAAGATTGTCATTACCTGCGCTCAAAAATCCCTATCGGTTTATACACCGCAAAAGAAAAGGGTTATACGGCGTGTTCATACTGCGGCGGTAAATCCGACGGTTACTACACACAAAAAGATTATGAAGATTATCTCGACTCGCTTGTTCCAGATAAAAAAGAAGAACAAACGGAAACAACAAGCGAAAAGAAAAACAATAACGATTGGATTGTAATAGTATTTCTTATCGGTCTTTTTGCTTTCATTGTTATTGAATCTATAAATGAAAAAAACAAAAAATGAGAGGTATTTTATGAAAAAAAGACTATTATCTTTAATTCTTGTCTTTGCACTTATTTTTTCTCTTGGCTGTTGTTTAACGGGGTGCTCTCGCACATACACCGTTACGATTATATCAACGCCCGTAAACGCAAGTCCAAACTCTATTTACGGGAAAGCGCAAGCGGAAAAATACAATAGAACTGTCACAAAAAAGGTAAAAGAGGGCGGAATCGTCGGCACTATTGACATACCTATGCCCGATTATCTCGAATTTGGCGGTTGGTATACCGACAAAAGTTATACATATCAATGGAATACTGCCACCGACACCGTAAACGGCGATATTACGCTCTATGCAAAGTGGATTAAAAACGAATAATACAAGCAAAATATTAGCGGACAGCCCCGAAAGGTTGTCCGCTTTTTGTTTTAGTCTGTGAT
This sequence comes from uncultured Lachnoclostridium sp., assembly GCA_964580255.1. Taxonomy (GTDB): domain Bacteria; phylum Bacillota; class Clostridia; order Lachnospirales; family Lachnospiraceae; genus HGM12587. The sequence continues at coordinate 19,656 of CAZOJX010000020.1, forward strand.
G
>CAZOJX010000020.1:19756-22353 GCA_964580255.1 uncultured Lachnoclostridium sp.
AAATATTAGCGGACAGCCCCGAAAGGTTGTCCGCTTTTTGTTTTAGTCTGTGATGTAAATTCTGCCGTTTTTGACGGTAAAACCGCACATTTGGGCAAGTTCCGCCTTTTTCTCTCTCGTTATATCGAGTTTCGTGATATATTTCACTACAAGCGTTTTAGCTTGCTTTGCCGTCAATCTCGATATATCGCCGTCGGAAATTTTGTAGCCTGCGCTCATAATGAGTATGAGTTTTTGCACGGTAGGAATATCTTGCGTCATTGTGTAAGCAATGACGTTTGCCTTTTTACTGCCGCTTATCGTCGCTCCGCTTGCGTTCTTATCCGACGTTATTTGCTTTAAGCCGAAATAATAATCGAAATAAGTGCCGTATTCTATACCCAAAGTATTAAGGCTTTGGGCTTTCGCATACACCTCTTTGTTATACGATTTCAAAGCGTATTCCTCGCCTAAAACGGTAGCAACCGAATATAAATACGCCGTATCGAAATTATCGTCCGTCGTCAAATCGTATTTTCCGAGTTCCTCATACAAAATCTTTGCGTTCGTTAAAGATTCTTTCTGCAAGGCGTTTATCGCCGTTTGAATAATCTTGACTTGTGCAAGTTTTTCGTCGTTCGATAGGCTCTTGTCGGCTTGTATCGCTCTCTTTTGGTTATACAGGTCGCTAACGGACCCGCTAATGTTGTTGAGGTATTTTACAACGCCTTTCGCCTGCGTGTCGCCGTCCGTCTTTTTGTAGTTATACTTTTCGAGTTGCGAGTAAAACTGCGTGCTCCACCTGCTATTATTCGTAGAATTAGCAAGCAAATTTTGAGATATAACGCCCGTTTCCGCCTCTAAATTCGTTGCAGGCAACGCCACGTCCGCTATAACGCCGAGATACTGTTCGAGTAAATAATCAATCTTAATAGGCGAATAATTGAATACTTGACCGAGCCAAATCGAGATACTGCTTGTCGATTCGTCATATCTGTTTTTAGGGTCCGTATTGCTCCATTTTTGGCTTTCAATCGTTCCGCCGTACCAAGTGGAATTTGTGCTTATGTCAACGAACGGGCTAAATATCGTTCGAGTAAAGTTATCGGTCGGCGTAAGGTTCGATACAAAACTCTCGAAAGTTCCCTCCCAAGCGTCCGTTTCGCCGCTCGCATACCGCCTTGCTCTTAAATACAATTCCCCGATAAAGCCGTTTTCCCTGCCTTTCGGAATTTTAAGGAATTGTCCGTCGCCAAGCGCAAGCACATAGTTGTTGTTCTTTATGTAGTCGGACAAGTTTTGATAATCCTCGTCGTCCTCGTTAAGCAAATCGTTGAGAGCCGAAAGCCCTACGCCAAGAATAAGGCTGCGGATTATAAGATTTCCCCACGACTTAGCGGCGTCTTTGCCCGTATACGCTCTAACGAGTTTTGAAAAGCCTTGCACCGCAGGATTGAGGAACGGCATAAACGTTGCGTTCGCCTTTTTCGTGAGCGTTCCGCCCCTACCAAAGTTCGTGGTAACGTCTTGCGCCTGCAATAAAGCCTCTTGAACACTTAAACCGCTTTCTCTTGCGCTTATGTATTCCGACAAACGAGGAGCCATTTCGATAGCGTTAGAAACGGATTCGATTTTGCCCATAACGTTTGCCCACTTGCCTTTGTTCTTATACTGTAAGCCCTTGCGGTAGTCGTAAACGCTTGCGGAAAGAATACCTGCCGCCTGCGCCTCTTGCCAATACCTGCCGTTGCTCGATATTTCGCTTACGGCTCGCTTATAGTTCTTTGCGAAAGTTGACCACGAATAACGGGTGTAATTGAGCGCCGTTTGAATATCTCGAATCGGGTTCTTAAAGAACACGAAAAACGGATTCCACGCCGTGACAAGTTTCTTAAAGGTCGTATTGATTTTTGCTACGCCGTTCATAAGTATGTTGTTAAAGGTCGTGTCGCCGCTCGGCATAAAGGATTCAATTCCCCTATACACGTTTTGCGACACCTCCGCCGTTACGCTCTTTCCGTTTTCCCAGAAAGTGACCTGATGTGTGTTCTTTGCTTTGTCCGCATAGGTCGTTACGAGATTATCGCTATCAATGTCTGCGGTTGCGCTTTCCGCTCCGATTATCACAAATTCGTCGTGAGCCGTGCCGTTCTTTATATCGAGCAGCATTTTATTCGTTCTCGCCGAAGAAATGCGTTGTATCGTTTGTGCGGCTACCGTTTCGTCGATAGGCAAAATATCCAAATCCGAGCCTATTGCCCTGCGGTTGTTCGGATTGATTCTAACGTTGTTTTTGCCCTGTATCGTCGCAAGCGGTTTACTGTGCTCGGCTCTTAACGTCGGCACATAGTGAGGGTACATTTCCCTTACCGTCGCCGCATATTCCATCGAGAGCGTTCCGCTATCAACGCCGAGTTGCAAGTTATTATCGTTAAAACGCCATACCTTTTCCGCAATCTTTCTAAATTTCGGATATTCCGCCTCGATTTGCTCGATTGCTTGCAAACTGTCGCTTACTGTAACGTCGGTGCCAAAAACGGGCTTACCTACGGCATATCTATCCGTATTGTGCCAATGGAGCAAATAAAGGTTGAACATTTTATAAGCCTGTCCGTCTT
>CAZOJX010000021.1:0-13843 GCA_964580255.1 uncultured Lachnoclostridium sp.
GATGGTCAGTGGGTAGTTTTCACCTTTTCCGCCATCAAATGCAACACCATCTACGAATCCTTCAAAGTCAAGCATGATCATGTCGCCATTTTCAACTGCTCTGTCTTCTACGCTGATTGTTCTTGCATTTTTTTCTCTTTCTTTTTCAAGCTCTGCAGCGATTTCATCTTCGGAAACTGCTGTGTCTGCTTTTTCAACTTCAAGACCTTTGTATTCGCCTAAAGTTACTTCCGGTTTTACAGCTACTTCAGCTGTGAAAATGAAAGGTTTTCCTTTTTCGATCTGTTCGATATCGATGACCGGTCTGGAAACGAGTTCTAAGCCGCATTCATTTGCTGCTTTTTCGTATTCTGTCGGGATCAGGATATTTGCTGCATCTTCATAGAAGAAGCCTGGTCCGTACATTTTTTCTACCATCTGACGAGGTACTTTTCCTTTACGGAATCCCGGGATACTAATCTTAGATTTCTGTTTGTTATAAGCTGCCTGAAGCGCTTTTTCCAATTCTTCTGCTGGCACTTCTACAACGAGCTTAGCCATGTTCTTCTCAAGTGTTTCAACTTTTACGCTCATGTTTCTCCTCCTTGACATTCTATGTGAAATTTCTTTCTTTTTTTCATAAGCATGCTTACCGCATGGTTACACATTTAGAGAGTATAACATACGGTCAGACAAATTTCCAGTACTTTTTATAGGGAAATCATTGAAAAATCAAGCAAAAATGATTGCTTCACTGATTTTTTGCGCCGTCTCCGTATCTTTTAACTGCTCGATCAGCTTCAATGCGAAATCAATAGCAGTTCCCATACCTCTGGAAGTGGTCACATTTTCATCAACTGCTACCTTGGAAGCACAAATGATCGCTCCCTCTAACTGCTCCTCAAAGCCCGGATAGCATACAGCAACTCTGCCCTTTAAAAATCCCAGCTGCCCAAACACGCTTGGTGCTGCACAGATCGCTGCCAGCTTCTTTCCTTCTTCATAATGCTTTTTCATCAAAGCACAAAGACCCTGATGTGCTGCCAGATTTGTCGTTCCCGGCATTCCGCCAGGAAGCACCAGAAGCTCAGCATCACTGTAATTTGCTTCTTCAAACAGCTGATCTGCTGTTACCTCAATACCATGGGCACCTTTTACCTGCCTGTTTTCCATTACAGAGACCATTGTTGTCTCAATTTCTGCTCTGCGGAGCAGATCCACCACAGTCAGTCCTTCAATTTCCTCAAATCCATCTGCCAAAAAAACATACACTTTACTCATGTGCCTTCTCCTCTTCTTCAAATTTCATTCTGCTCATATAGCTGTTATGGTATCTTCCGTCAAAGGTAACGTCCTGACCAAACCATTCCGGTGCTTCGAAAGCATTCGCCTGTTCCTCCGTTTGAAACTCCACTTCTGCCAGGATCAGCGGTGCAAAGGGGGGCTCAAACACATCGACCTCAGCAGTCAGGTCTTCCATCTCCAGCGGAATCAGATATCTCCTTTTGCTGATCACATTCCCATCCGCCTTTTTCTTTAAATGGGCATAGCTTTCTGCTGTCAGTGGAAGATTATACTCCTCCCGGCTCATCATTCCCCCGCCTTTATAGGTCATGTAATAATTTTCATCCTCCCGGCGAATACGCACTACCGGTTTTGTACAAAGATATGCCTGTTCAATCCTGTGGCAGGGATATTCCTCCAGCTTTGGAACCTCTTTCAAAAGATATTTTTTCTCAATCTCCATTGCAAACCTCTCTTTTCAAAAAGGAGCCTACCCTTGGGCAAGCTCCTTTCCCTTTTACTGCTTTCTTGCAGCTGTTACGCTTTGTAATCTGTCAAAATTTTCCGTTACAGTAATGCTCTGCAGCTCCGCACCGCCGCTGCAGGTACTGCAGGTGTACTGCGGAAGCATGGACACTCCGTAAGCCGTATCTGCGGTCGGATCGTCCGGTGCACCTTCCTGAAGTACCGGAAGGATTACACGAACCTGTTCCAGCGGCCAGTAACACATTTCTGTTGCCAGCTGTCCTGTTACATGACACACCTGTGCCATCATGTGCACATCACAGTTTTCCGTCGGTTCCGTACCCTTTGCAAAATATTCTGTTACAATACAGCTTCCTCTCTGGTCGCAGTCACAAAGTCCCGGGATTGCCAGTTTTCCTGATTCAGAGCAAACCTCCACCTGAATGATATCCTCAGGCTTTTCAAATTCCTGATTCGGAAGTTCTTCGTGAAGTCTGGACATGACTGATTTCCACAATTTCTTATGGTAGTTCTTTTCTCCGGTTCCCTTCAGTTTTGATGTCGGAATATCATAACCGGCCCAAACACCTGCTGTATAATATGGAGTATAGCCCACAAACCATACATCCTTATCATCACTCGTCGTACCGGTCTTACCTGCAATGCTCATTCCGCCAAATTTCACGGCACTTCCGGTACCTCCGGTATTTACAACGTCCTGCATTGCAGAAGTTAACAGCCACGCATTTTCTTCAGAGATTACCTGATGGCTTTCCCTGCTTACTGTTTTATCAATGACTACATTTCCATCATGATCTACAATCTTTGTATAGAAAATCGGTTCCTGATAATATCCTCCGTTGGCAATGCTTGCATAAGCACCTGTCAGTTCCAGATTGGTAACTCCTACGGTCAGACCACCCAACGCCACTGTTGGACCATAATCATTTCTTCCGTTGGCATCGGTCACTGTCTGGATCGTGGTAAATCCGAATTTATCCAGATAACTTAATCCCAGTGCAGAACCGTTCTGGGTGTAAGTCTTTACTGCCAGGATATTTTTGGATCGCTGGATTCCCCGTCGAATGTTCGTCCAGCCTTCATAAGTATCTCCAGACCAGTTGTTTACCAGACGCATATCTGTACCATCTTCATACAGATACGGACCGTCATACTGGGTAGTTGCCAATGTCATTCCTGCTCCGTCCAATGCCGGTGCATAAGCAGCCACGATCTTAAAGGTTGATCCCGGCTGTCTGATTGCTCCGGTTACACGGTTCAAAGTCAGATTTCCGGTCTTTTCACCTCGACCGCCTAAAATACCTTTAATCTCTCCGGTGTGCTGATCCATTACAACCATAGACACCTGCGGCTGTACCGTCATTTTTACATTGCGGTACACGGTATCCCCTTCTGCGATCACAGTTGCTTCGTATTCGTCAATGGCTGCCTGTGCTGCTTCTTCGTCTGCGTACAGCAGCTCATACGTTTTTACACCATTTTTTTCTTTAAAATATGCCTGCATCATTTCCTGGCTGTAGTTGGTAGAAGTACCGTCAGCCTTTACGGTAGTCATGGCATATTCCAGACCGATCTTATAGGTTTCCGGAAAATTGTCCGGATTTGCCAGTTCCTCGTCCATGATTCCCTGAATCGCCGGATCCATCGTTGTATAGATCTGAAGTCCGCCGCCGTAAAGCATATTGTATGCCTGGGTGTCGGAATATCCCTTTAGTTCCTTCAGATCTGCAAGTACGGATTCCACCACGGCATCCGTAAAGTAAGAATTAACCTTTGCACTTTCTGTCACAGTCTCGTTTACTGTCTTAATATTGCCGTAAACATCTTCCCTCATGGCTGATTCGTATTCTTTCTGATCGATCAGCCCCTGTTCCAGCATATTATTTAACACCATATCCCGACGGCCCTTATTTTCATCCTGATTTTTGATCGGATTATATTTTTCCGGGCTCTTGGTGATCGCTGCAAGCACTGCAGATTCCGAGAGTGTCAGCTCCGACACATCTTTTCCAAAATAACGCTCACTGGCCGCCTGAACCCCCAGAGTATTCTGCCCCAGGTTGATGGTGTTTAAATATGCCTGAAGGATTTCCTTCTTCGACATGGTTTCCTCCAGCTTCACAGCAAGGTACTGTTCCTGGATCTTTCGTTCAATACTTTCCGCCAGACTGTCTTCTGACATGAAATCAAACACATTGTTCTTCAGCAGCTGTTGGGTAATGGTACTGGCTCCCTGCTTTGTCCGAAAGCCTGAAGTAACAAATTTTACCCCTGCACGCATGATCCCCTGAATATCAATGCCGTTATGTTCATAAAAACGTTCGTCCTCAATGGCGATAAATGCATCCTGGACATGCTCTGGTATCTGATCAATGGTCACCATGGTACGGTTCGTTCCCGATGCAATCAGTTCCTGCATCTTATTTCCTTCAGAATCGTACACTGTTGATTTATATCCTTTTGGAATTACGCTTTCGCTGGTAATGTCCGGTGCATTATCGATGACGCCTTTGATCACGCCTACACCAGCACATCCAACGACTACAACCACTGCGATCATACAGACGAGAAAAGCTTTTAAAAATATCACACTCAGCTTCTTGCCCACTTTTTTCTTTTTGGAGCGAAGCGACTTCTGCTTTTTAGAAGTTTCTTTTTTGCTGTAATTCATAGTTGCGCCTCCTTTTATCCAAGCTATTATAGCAAATCCGTTTTGTTAAATAAAGGGAAACTTGCTTTTTTCCTTGAAAATATGTATATTGTAAGAAAATATTCAGTAAAAAAGGAACAAAAAATTAAGAATTATGACTCAGGGAATCAAAATCCTTTATCAAGGGGGCTGCGGAGAACTGGAAGAAAAAAAATCCCGCTTTATCGCTAATACCCTTCCGATTACTTCTCAGGAAGAAGCACTTGCATTTATTGAAAAAATCAAAAAACAATATTGGGACGCACGCCATAACTGCTATGCCTATGTCTTAGGCGACCGGCACGAGATCCAGCGTTTTTCTGACGACGGAGAACCGGGCGGAACTGCCGGAAAGCCTATGTTAGATGTGCTCCTTGGGGAAAATATCCATAATATGGTCGTCGTCGTTACCAGATATTTCGGCGGTACCCTTTTAGGCACCGGCGGACTGGTACGGGCTTATTCCGGAGCAGCCAAAGAAGGACTGAAAAACTCTGTGGTGATTGAAAAGCAGCAGGGCAGACAGCTCCTTTTGGAAACAAACTATTCTGATCTTGGAAAAGTCCAGTATCTGCTCCTTGGACAGGGGATTCCGATCCTTTCCGAGGATTACGGCACCGGTGTCACCTTGGAAGTGTTGGTTCCTCTGGAACTGGAACAAAAAATCACCGAGCTTCTGATTGACGGCACTAACGGCCGCATTGAACTTATTCCTTCTGATATCGTAAGCTTTTCAATCCATCAAAAAGAGGTGCTACTGCTGTAGCACCTCAATTGCTTTCTGTAACTGTACATCTTCCTCAAAAGAAAGAGACACCTCTGATTTTAATTCCTCCGGCAGATCGATCTCCACATCCGGCGTAATGCCGATTTTATGAATGTCATTGCCGTTTGGCGTATAATATTTTGCAGTAGTCAGCTTTAAAGCCGTTCCGTCCTGAAGATCAAAAACGCTCTGTACGATTCCTTTTCCATAGGACTGGGTTCCGACGATCACTGCTGCCTCATAATCTTTCAGGGCACCTGCCAGGATCTCTGAGGCACTGGCACTGGATCCATTGATCAACACTGCCATCGGCAGATCCAGACATTCCTTATCAGAATTTCTCGCTTCCCGTTCCTGCCCTTTATATTCTGTAAATACGATCGGACCTTCCGGAAGGAGTACATCTGCAATGTTGCAGACAGATTCCACACTTCCGCCGCCGTTATTTCTAAGATCGATGACCAGTCGCTCCATTCCCTGGGCTTTCAGATCTTCCAGGGCAGCGATAAACTGCTCATCTGTCACACCGTCAAATTCGGTGATCATGATATAGCCGTTCTTTCCTTCCAGCATTTCATATTCAATGGTAGGAACTTCGATCATCTGACGTTTCATCGTAAACTCGATGGGTTCTTCCTCACGAAGCATGGTCAAAGTAACCTCTGTCCCTTCTTCTCCCTTGATCTTTGTCACTACATTGGTCAGATCCTGACCGGAAACATCTTCGTCTCCAACCTTATAAAGAATATCCTCCGGCAGCATTCCAGCCTCATAAGACGGACAGCCTTCATAAACTCTGGTCACAGTAATGACCCCTGTAACCAGATTTTGAGAAAAGACCGCTCCGATTCCGCAGTAATTTCCGCTGCTGGAATCCAGCATACTCTGGGTTTCTTCTTCGTTATAGTAAGCAGCATATGGATCTCCCAGGCCTGCTACCAGACCGTAATACAGATAATCCTCCACCTGTTCATCATCAATCTCATCGAGATAATAACTGCGGATATAGGTCTCCAAAAATTCCAGCTTGGACTGTACCTCCGCTGACCGTGTTACCAGGGATCCTCCCTGGATCTTCTGCTGAGGCAGAAAAAGTTTTACTCCAATCCCTATGCCGATTATGATCACCGCCAGGCAAAGGAGGGTCGCACAAAAAAATCCTTTCCAAAAACCGCCTTTTTTCTTTTTTTCTTTTTCGGTTTTTGTTTCCTGTAAGTCTAATGTTTCTGTTTCCATTCTGTTCCTCTGTTCTATGGACTAATATAACCGAGCGGATCCACATAAGATCCGTTTTTGATCACACCAAAATGCAGGTGATTTCCAGAAGAATATCCGGTCGACCCAACCTTGGCGATCACTTCTCCCTGTTCCACACTTTCTCCCACAGAAACAAGCAATGCAGACGCATGCATATAAACTGTGGAAATACCGTTTCCATGGGCAATTACAATGTAATTTCCTGCAGAAGCACTGTAACGTGAGGTGGTCACAACACCGGAGGCTGATGCCAGGATCGCTGATCCGTACGGTGCCGCCAGGTCTACCCCTTTATGATTGGTCGATGCACCAGGCACCGGCTGTGGTCTCGGTCCAAAATAGCTGCTGATCCTTGTATAGGACGGGCAAGGCCAGATAAAGCCTGTAGCACTGCCCTGATAAGCGTCCGGATTGGCCGCTCTGGCAATCTGATCTTCGATCTCATTAAGCAGGCGTTCCTGTTCCTCCAGCTGTTTTTGATAGGCTGCCTGGTCTGCTGATGCATCTCCCAGTTCATTTGCCTTTGCTGTCAGCTCACCTTTTTTGCTGTTGATGCTGGCATTGACCTTCTTTTTCTGGCTTTCCAGCTCTGCCTGCATCATTTCCAGCTCTTCCAGCTCTGCCTGCAGAATTTCTTCCTTCAGTTCGATTTCTTCTTTGGTTTCAACCAGTTTTTCCATCATGTCACGATCATAGCCGGACATGGAAACTACATAGTCTGCCCGGTTGATCAGTTCTGCAATGCTTTCCGTACTGCACAGCATTTCCAGAAATGTGGCACTTGGATTCTCATAAATAAACTGAATCCGCAGCTTCATCGCTTCATACTGTTCTTCACAGGCGATTTTTGCCGCTTCCAGTTCTTCTTTTGTTTTTTCAATATCTGCGATCTTATCTTCAATCTTTCCTTCAAACGCAGTGATCTGACTGGAAAGACTGTCCATCTGTTTATCCAGCTGACTGATATAGCTCTGGATCGTATTTTTTTCCTTCTGCAGACTGTTAATATCCTGCTGAACGCTGCTGATCGAGTCCTTCAGCTGACCAATGGCATCCAATGTTTCCTGACGCTCATTTTCCAGCCGGTCCAGTTCCTCACTGTGATCTTCTTTCTCGTCTTCGTCGTCCTTTTCATCCTTATCTTCTTCTGCTTCTGAGGAAGTTTTCGATTCCATATCTGTATCCTCTGTGGCATATACAGAAATAGCACCGATGCAGACGATAAAAAGGAGCAGCAAAAATGCCAACCCCTGTTTTATAAATCTATGGAATAACTGCATGTATTCTCTTTCTCCCGTCTAAACACGTAAATGCTTTCTCGTTGTAAAAAAGCTTCCGAAAAATGCGATTCCCACACTTAAGAGCAGTGCTACCGGAATCAATGTTCTGAAAAGCTCCATAACCGGCAAAAACTGCAGCACGCCTGTCAGAAGGCTGAATTCTCCGGTCACATAGGCGATCAGTTTGCTGTAGCCAAAGAACAGAACGACCAGCGGGATTACCGCTCCTACCAGACCGATCACGATTCCTTCAATCAGGAATGGGGTTCTGGCAAATGTATTGGTCGCACCAATCAGTTTCATGATACCGATCTCCTCCCGTCTGGAGTTGATGCCGATCGTGATCGTATTGCTGATCAGGAAAATCGAAACTGCCAGTAAAAGTCCAATGATGGCAACAGATGCATAGCCGATCAGTACATTAAAATCTGACAGGATATTGGCAATGTCTTCGGACTGATTGATTTTTCGGATACCGCCTTCTCCTTTCATGGATTCCAGATAGGTAACCAGTTCATCCTGAAGTGCCACATCACTGATATAGATCTCGTAGTGTGCCGAATTTGCCAGCGGGTTGTCATCTGCAAAGCCTTCTGCAAGCTTTGGATCTTCTGCAAAGTAGATCTCTTTATATTCTTCCCAGGCTTCCTCTGCAGATACATACACCATCTCCGATACTTCCGATCTGGCCGCAATCTTTTCTCCGATTTCCCGGATTTCCGACTCAGACATTCCCTCGTCAAAAAATGCAGTCACTGCCACACCGCTTTCAGCGATCTTTACAATATAATTGATATTCTGTACAAGACAGAAGAAAATTCCAAACATAAAAATGCATGCCGCCATCGTTGCCATGGACGCCAATGAGTACATTTTATGTCTCCAGATATTTTTAAATCCCTGTGTGATACAATATCCCAAAGAACTAATTCTCATGATCGTACCCAGCATTCTGCTCGTCACTTACAATGACGCCTTTTCTCATAGCGATAACACGCTTTTTCATTAAATTTACCATTTCTCTGTCATGGGTTACCACCAGGACAGTTGTTCCCTTTCGATTGATCTCCGTCAAAAGCTTCATGATCTCTCTGGAGTTTTTCGGATCCAGATTCCCGGTCGGCTCATCAGCCAGGATAATCGACGGTTTATTGACCAGGGCTCTTGCCAGTGCCACACGCTGCTGTTCTCCTCCGGAAAGCTGTTTTGGCAGGGAACGGTATTTTTCTGCCAGACCGACAGTAGAAAGGATCCTCGGAACATCCTTACGAATCTTTTTGTTCGAAGTTCCCACCACTCTCTGGGCAAATGCTACATTTTCATAAACATTTCTGTCTTTTAAAAGGCGGAATTCCTGGAACACACAGCCAATCTTGCGGCGGTACATCGGAACAAACCGTCTTTTCATCTTATTCAACACAATGCCGTCTACCTCAATGGTTCCTTCTGACGGCTCCAGTTCTTTTAACAAAAGCTTGATCAATGTGGATTTTCCGGAGCCGCTGTCTCCTACGATAAAGACAAACTCTCCGTCTTCAATCTCCATATTGATATTCTTCAGTGCTTCTACTCCATTGGAATAGTTTTTACTGACATTTTCCAAACGAATCATAAGTTCCTCCATAAACAGTACATACAACACAACTGTGAAGGTAAGATTTCTCACCTTCACAGCAGTTTTTTAATAATCAATTGTTTCCATGTACTTCATGTATTTTACGACCATCAGTGCGATCTTAAACGTAATGGCGTCCTCAAACACTCTCAGATCCAGCCCTGTGCTTTTCTGCAGCTTATCCAGACGATATACCAGCGTATTTCTGTGAATATAAAGCTGTCTGGAAGTTTCTGATACATTCAGGCTGTTTTCAAAGAATTTGTTGATCGTTGCCAGCGTTTCTTCATCAAAGTCGTCCGGTGATTTTCCGTCAAAGATCTCGCGGATAAACATTTTGCAAAGCGGAATCGGCAGCTGATAGATCAGACGGCCAATGCCCAGTGCACTGTATGCGATGATATCCCGGTCTTCGAAAAAGATTCTTCCTACGTCCAGTGCCATTTTGGCTTCTTTGTAGGAACGGGATACATCTTTGATCTCACCTACAATCGTACCATATGCAATATGAACCCCTTTCATGCCTTCTGCACTCAAGGTGTCTCTCATGGTCTTTGCGATCTTCACCAGTTCCTCATAAGTATCGCTCAAAAGCAGTTCTTTTACAACGATAATATTTTTTTCATCTACTGCGGTGATAAAATCTCTGGATTTCGCTCCAAACATGGAACGAACACTTTCCAGCACATTGTTTTCTTTTTCACGTACGGTCTCCACAATGAATACGACTCTTTTCACATCTGTCGGAATATGGAGTTTTTTTGCACGATTATAAATGTCTACCAAAAGCAGGTTGTCCAGCAGCAGGTTCTTAACAAAATTATCCTTGTCAAAACGTTCCTTATATGCTACCAGCAAATTCTGAATCTGAAAAGCGGCAATTTTTCCCACCATGTAAACATCATCGCTTCCGCCGTTGGCAACCAGAATGTATTCCAGCTGTGATTCATCATAGACTTTAAAAAATTGGTGGCCACGGATCACCTGACTGTCCGCCGGGGAATCGATAAACGCTCCTACAACACCTTCAAATTCTTCCTGTTCTTTAAATGTTGACGCCAGCACTTTTCCTTCAGCGTCCAATACGCTCAGATCGATTCTGGCAATTCCTTTTAATCCTTCGATCGTACTCTGCAAGATTTGATTTGAAATCATATTTCACTTTTCCCCTTTTCTTCTCTTTTTGTACAAATCGGAACACTCATTTTTATGCAAAATGGAAATAAAAATTTGTGTAAATTTCCTTATCTCTCCGATACTCTATGGAATATCTACAATTTAATAAGTTTATAGTAATGCAAAATTGCAAAAAAGGGAAGTATGTTTTTTTATTTTTTTGTGCATATTTCAAACTTTTTTTCATAAATTATTAAAAACGTGTTCCGGAGGGAGATATTTTGAGTTCCAAAACAAAGATCCTGGTTTTTCATATGAAGGAATTGATCTATACGGGAATCTTTCTTCTTTTGGGCGTGATCCTTTTGATCCTGCTCATTTCCATGTTCACACCTGCCAAAGAAACCTCCGATCCTAAACCAAAAACAAAACAGGAGGCACAGATCTATGTGCCTCCCTCGTCATTTACTTCTTTTTAAAATTCAAATACGGCTACCCCATATGCCGGAAGCGGATAAGAGATGGAATATGGCAGTCCGTCACATTCCCCTTTGACCGCCGGATAAATGGTTTCTCTGTTTTCCACAATATCATTTCCGCCAAATTTTTCATCATGGCTGTTTAAGATCAGTTTGCACTGTTTTTTCACAGGCAGACCCACACGATAGTCTTCTCTGGCTACCGGAGTAAAGTTGATCACAAACAGCAGACTCTTCTTTTTCTTTTCATCATAACGTACAAAACTGAAAATACTTCTGTCCGCATCATCCGGATTGATCCACTGGAATCCATCGTAGCTTCTATCCAAGGTATAGAGACATGGGTGTTTCTTATAAATGTGAAGCAGTTCTTTTACCCAATCCTGCATCTTCTGGTGCTTTTCATCACTTAAAAGATACCAATCCAGTTCTCTTGCCTCGCTCCATTCCTGATACTGTGCAAATTCCTGTCCCATAAAGAGAAGCTTTTTGCCCGGGTGTCCCATCATAAAGGCATAACCGGCTTTCAGGTTTGCAAACTTATCATCCGGATAACCCGGCATCTTATTGATCATGGAGCATTTCAAATGTACGACCTCGTCATGAGAAAGTACCAGAATATAATTTTCACTGGTCATATAGCTTGCAGCAAAAGTCATCTTATTATGATTATTCTTTCTGAAATACGGATCCAGCTTCATATATTCCAGGAAATCATGCATCCAGCCCATATTCCATTTGTAGGAGAAGCCCAGACCATCATTTTCCGGTCTTTCCGTTACCTTCGGCCACGCTGTGGATTCCTCAGCGATCATGAGTGTGCCCGGATATTTTCCTAACAGACAGGAATTCAGATGTTTGAAAAACTCAATGGCTTCCAGATTGTTGTTTCCGCCATATTTATTCGCAACCCACTGTCCGTCCTGTTTGCCGTAATCCAGATAAAGCATTGATGCTACCGCATCTACACGAAGTCCGTCAATGTGGAATTCCTCAATCCAATAAAGTGCATTGGCGATCAGGAAGTTCTTTACCTCATTCATTTCATAGTTAAAGATCTTCGTTCCCCAATCCGGGTGTTCACCCTTTCTCGGATCCGGATATTCATACAGCGGTGCGCCGTCAAAGTTCGCAAGTCCATGGGCGTCTTTTGGAAAATGTGCCGGTACCCAGTCTAAGATCACGCCGATGTTTTCCTTATGGAATGCATCGATCAGTTTTTTGAACTGTACCGGTGTTCCGTAACGGGAAGTCGGTGCGTAATAACCTGTCACCTGATATCCCCAGGAACCGTCAAACGGGTGCTCCGCAATCCCCATCAGTTCTACATGGGTATATCCCATGTCTTTTACATATTTTACAAGTTCTACAGCCAGTTCTTCGTAATTATAAAATCCGGCTTCTTCCTCTTCATGCGGATGTCTTTTCCAGGATCCTAAATGTACTTCATAAATGGAAAGCGGCATTTTATCGGTATCCTGTTCCATTCTCGCCGTAATCCATTTTCCGTCTTTCCAAGTATAACTAAGATCTGCTACTTTCGATGCAGTTCCCGGACGCATTTCTGCGCTGGCACCATATGGATCACATTTATAATGCCAATTTCCATCTGCTCCGTGGATCAAGTATTTGTAAACAGCACCTGCGCCTACCCCCGGAACAAACAGCTCATAGATACCAAGCGGTTCCAATCTCGTCATTTCATGAGCACTTCCGTCCCACTGATTAAAATCACCGATCAGCTGCACTGATTCCGCATGGGGAGCCCACACTGCAAAATACGTTCCCGCTTCCCCATCTTTTTTCGTCAGATGAGCCCCAAGCTTTTTGTAAATCTCATAGTGATTTCCCTGTCCAAACAGATACTGATCCCATTCTGTTACTTTACAGAGCATTTCTGTCGGCTTGTTCTCTGTCTGCTTTTTGTCTGCCATCGCAAAATCCCCCTAATCTATTTTTATGGTTTTCCCTCATAACTATACAGCGACTGCTTTTCTGACTGTTTTAGTAGTCAAAATCCTCTTCCAAAAGCAGCCGGTTGCCTTCTTCGTCGATTCGTTTTTTCGACAGCCTTGCAAACAGGCCTCTGCTTTTCTTATCTGCATGTTCAATGGCATCGTCCACAAATTCTTTTACTTCTGCAATATTTACCACATGGTCTGAGGTCTGACGAACCCCAATGCAGTCATACAATGCCAGAACTGCCATTTCATCAAAATAGTATTCCTGCTCCTCTGCATAAGATTTACCGAATGCTACCAGTTCATCATTGGAGAAGATCGGAATATCAATGGAACGGTTAAATTTGTATGCAAAGCTTTGATTTTTTTCCATCAATTTTGCAATTTCCGCTGCCTCGTCCTCTAAGATTACCAAAAGACCGCCGGTCTCACCTTCCATGACCGTCGAAAGCTTCTCAATGGTCTGCTCGTCCAGACCGCCTGCGTGCTCAATGATCAGAGCACCGCCGCCAAGCTTCTTTACGACTTCTTCCGGTTCCTTTTTATTTAATCCGTCACCGCTGACTTTTGCCAGCTTTCCGCCTTTTACCTGTCTTTGCTTCTGGAACGCTTTTACCATATCAATGGCCAAAGTTGTCTTTCCATTTCCCGGATGTCCTGTGATCACCAGGTTTCCGACCTTGGAATCTTCTCTGCCGGCATAAATGGAATCTTCACTTAACAAGGTGACCAGCTGCTTTTTCATTCCATTTACAGAAGTAAAGTAAGCAAAGATCTTTTCCTGCTCCTCTGACAGATATTTTCCGGCAACCTCTGTCGGCATCGTCTCCATCGCCAGGGCACGCTCGATCGCATCCAGCATGGAAGCAGTACTCTGGGTTACCTGCTCCTGCTCTGATTCCTGCTCCGGTTCTGATTCCTGCTCCGGTTC
>CAZOJX010000021.1:13943-22309 GCA_964580255.1 uncultured Lachnoclostridium sp.
TCTGATTCCTGCTCCGGTTCTGATTCCTGCTCCGGTTCCGCATCTTCTAATAGGTTCTCAGGCGCTTCTTCCGATTCTGCAAACTCCGGTTCTTCTTCAGTTTCTTCAGTTTCTTCCGGCTCTGCCAATGCAGACTCCAGTGCTTCGGCAAGATCGATATCCTGTGGAAGATCGTCTTCCAGTTCCTCGGTAATTTCTTCCTCTTTCGGCATTCTTGGAATAAAGTCTTCCAAAAGACTGGCAATCTCTCCGGTCTCTAAAAGTACCGCATTTTTTTTGCCTTCCTCTGTCTGAATGCCCTTTTCCTTCGCCTGACGTTTCTTTTCTTCCCAGGCTTCCAGAATTTCTTCGATGGTCATCTGTCCGGTGATCTGTTTTTCCAGAATATTTTCCTCACCAATGGCAAGACTGATCTGTCCATCTTCCTCGGTTCGGAGCAGTTCCTCCATCTTTGGTTCCTGCACTACCGATACATATTTTAATATCTCACTTTTCAGTTCTGCGGTTTCAGAAGTGACTGTTCTTACCGGAACAAATTCCTGGGTATCCACTGTCGGCGTTTCCGGGATTTCTTCTGTTTCCGCCTCATTCTCAATTACTACCGCAGCTTCCATTTCCTGCGTCGGTTCCGCTGCCGCTTCCACTGTTTCAGATTCTGCTTCTTCTTTTTCTGCTTCTTCTTTTTCCGCTTCTTCTTTTTCCGCTTCTTCCTGAGCCAGGATCATCTGAAGTCCCTTTGCCAGTTCTTCCTGGAGGTTCATGGTGCTGAATTTATTGGTATTGATCATGGAAACCTGCGGTGTATCATCGGTTTCCTCGTCCATCTCAGCTTTTGGTTCCCCCTCCTCTGTATTTACAGGTTCTTCCGGCATTTCAGGAAAGTCTGTTTCCGAGTCATCTGTTTCCGGCGCTTCTTCCGAATACGCTTCCTGATATTCTGCAATTTCTTCCTGCAGATAATCGTAGCGGTGTTCAAATTTTTCCTGCTGGGAAGCCGTCAGTTCCTGATACTTCAGCTTCAGTTCCATGGCTTTTGCCACATATTCGCCTTCGCTGAACCACAGGATCAGCTCGTCACATTCTTCAACGCAGCGGTCGATCATACCGGCTTCATCATACAGGCAGGCAAGCTCATATGCCCACTTTTCATCATACTCATAGCTCTTATATTCTTCCAGGATCACAATCTGATCCTCAACGGAAGATCCCCGCTCTCTGTAGATCTGATATTTCAAAATATATCTGCTCAGATCTCTCGGTGCCAGCTTCACGAATTCCTTATATAGATCGATTGCTTCCTCGAAATCATGCATTTTTGTTGCCACTTCGGCCATATGATACACGATTCTTCTGCTGACCGGTGAACGGTCATAGACCATGTTCAGAAGTTCGTAGCAATCCTCCAGACGATCATTGGCTTCGTAAACATCCGCGATCAGATGCAGCGTTGAAGCACTTTTGACCTTTGTCCAGTCAATTCCGTCTGCAACCTTTGCAGCTGTTACATAATCTTTTTTAGCTGCCAGCTTTTCTATTTGAGCAAGTTTTACCTTATATTCATATTTATCCAAAAGAGTTCACCCCTATAAATCTTACGTATTTTCATGGATTTTTCATAAAATATCCGTTATTTTATTACCCTTTAGTTTATCATATGCACAATAAGCTTGTCAAAAACTATTGTAGAAAACCGAAGGTGGTCTGCTCGTATTCCAAAGCAGCATATTCCAACTCACTTTCTTCTGTCTGACTGCGGTAATCTACAACTACCGTCTGCTGCCTTCCGTCGATCAGCTTCTGTCCCAGAATGTAATTCACCTCAAAATGACCGGTAATTGCCGGTGTGGCACCTCTGGCCGGTACAATAAGCTGCACATTATTGGAACGAAGGAGTTTAAAGATCGGTTCCCAAATGTAAACATCTTTGGCTGCACCAAACGGGTTATCAATGAAAATAACTTTTTTCAGTTCCAGCGGATCTGCATTTCCGGAATTGATGCTGGAAATGTAGTTAATGATCGCAACCAGAAACTGTATGTAAATTCCCTGGGACTGTCCGGTACTTCCTACCGCTTCTTCATATTTCAGATAGCGGCTCTGTTCCTTCATACGCTCCCGCTTATATAGGGTCAAACGGATTGCATCCATGTTGGTAACAATTACCGAAAACAGTCGTTTAAATGCCAGCTGACTTCTGATGAAGTTTAACCGTTCTGCCTGGGTATCGAAATTTTCCACCTGCCTGATGATCCGGTCAATGTATTCTGACATGGCACTGCTGTAAAGTTCTTCCTTGATATAAGGCACCTGCAGAGTGATCATAGAGATCATCTGCTGATCCATGGAGATCTTTGACAATTTCTGCAGACGATCCAGTTCTTCCTTGATATTCAGGCAGTTCTGCAGACATTGCGCCTCAAACTGATCCTTTAAGCCCTGGAGGGAATCCATATCCTTTCCAATCCGTTCTTTTTCCAGTGTCAGGCACTCTGTCACCTCTTTCAGGGAATCGATCTGTAAGCGGATCTGTTCTTCATTTTCCGGAGAAGTCAGATTCTTTCCGATCTCCTCAGAAAGCTCAAAGGCACCCATTTTTTCCAGGGTTGACATCAAAAGCTGTTTTTCTTTTTCTATACTTTCCAGCTTTTTCCCTTCTTCTTTCACGATCTTTTCGTATTCCTGGCGAAGCTCCTCATACTGTTCTTTCAAGGACGTTCCGGTCTCAATACACTCTGTAATGTTTTCCGGAGAAATTCCTGCGCTTTTCATCATGCGCTCCATATCCTGTGCCATAGCTTTGAGGGCGTAGCACTGTTCCTCCAGATCTCTCATTTTTTGCTGACCTTCCCGTACCTGGGTTTCCAGTATTTTCAGCTGTTCCTTTTGACGCATTCCGAAAAGTGTCAGTTCTTCCACCGGAATTTCTAGAAATTCCAGAGGGCCGTAGGTTTCTTCTACCATCTGTTTGGCATGCTGAATGCTTCCCATGGTCTTATGAACTCCTGCTTCCAGATCCTTTTTCTCTTTTTCCAGAGAAAGAAGGTGGTTCTGCAGTTCAAAGGCTTCCTTTTTCAGCACCAGCATCTGTTCCATTTCTGTTCGGATACAGCCGGATTCTCTTTTCTTTGCCTCCATTTTTTCCAGAGAACAACCCAAAAGCTGCAACTGCTGCTTCTGCTGTTCCATGGTTCTTTCATAAGAAGCGATCAGCTTCTGTTTATCTGATACATCTGTATTTTTCTGTTCGTAGGCAGTCCTTTTCCCAACAAAGACAGCTTCCAGTGCTTTTCTTTCCAGTCCGGTGGCCGGAAATTCCTTTTCCGAAGTATAACCTTTTAAGATCTCCATGGTTTTGAGCACCTGTTTCAGTTCCTGACGTCTCATTTCCAGGTTCTGATAAAGTTCCTCCAATGCTTCTTCTGCCCTTTTCGATTCCCGACGAAGCTTCTCCAATGCTTCCTTTGTCTCTTTCAGACGTCTGCGTTCCAACAAAGCTTCTTCTTCCAGTGCTGCACTGTTTTCTTCCAGTTTACAGATCTGATTCATGTGTTCCAGATGAAGTCCTGCTTCCTTCAGAGACTGCTCTAAATCTGTCAATTCCTTTTTCAGCAGTGTTTCCTGCTCACTGAAAGAACGAAGCTTTCCTGTATTTTCTTCTCTTTCCAGGGAAATCTGTTTCCACTGTGTCTTTCGTTCCTCATAAGAGGCCTGTGTTTCCTCGATCTGTGTCCTCTGCTGTAAAAATGCTCTGACAAAATCGTAATCCGCCTTCAAAACCCGTTCTCTTTCATATTCTCTGGCAAACACGCTCTCCAGCTGTTCCAGCCGCTGTTTTATTTTCTCCCTGTTGGCGATCTTTCCTGTAAAGATCATGGCACTTTCATCTGTCAGTGCCTTTTCCCTTTCCAATGCTGGAAGAGAAATGATCGGAATCAAAAGCTCACCGAAATCTTTCTCTTTAAATTTTCGGTCAGAGGCAATGGTTTCCAGATCCGCATGGGTCAATACGGCATACGGAAGCTGAGGATATCGTTCCAGCAGACTTTCTCTGACATCTTCCTCTTTTTCTTTTAAATAGTCATAGCCTGAGATTACTTTGTCATCATAATATCTGGCAATTTCTTCCATAAAGGCAGAAAGTTTTTCCGGCTGCGGTACCGGGATTCCCTCCGCCGCTGCAGCAAGCTGTTCCTGCAGCTTTTTCTTTTCCTCCACATGCTCCTGATGAGAAAGCACCAGTTCTTTTTGCTGCTGAAATAAAATATTTTCCACAGACTCATAAGTACCGCCGTAGATACCGATCAGCTGATCCATACGTTCTTTCAGCACAGCGTGACCTTCCAGTTCCTTGTGAATGCGTTCCAGTTCCAGGGTCAGCTTCCTTTCCTCTTTCTGGCAGGCTCTGTTCTGCACCTCGGTTCCGTACAGTTCTCTGCTGCATTGTTCCAAAGAAAGCTGCGCCTGTTTCAGCTGCTTTTCCAAAGCAAGGACTTCCTTTTCCGCCTTTTCACACTGTCCTTTCATATCCGTGAAAAACAGAACGCTTTCCTGTCTGGAAAGCTCGTGCATCTGATCGTTGATCCTTTGCCGTTCCCTTTCCAGCTTTCGGGTGTTGTTTTCCAACACCTCACCCTTTACAGCCAGCTGTTTTTCCTCTCTGGCAAGCTCCAGTTGTTCTTCTTCCAAACCTGCCGCCTGCTCCTGTAAGCCGGCGATGGTCTCTGTAAGCCGCTCCCGGTCAGCCCGGACATACTGCTCCAGTTCATTTGCCATGGCAAACAGATCCTCCTCCAGCGTTTCACTGCCGTTTAGGATCTCCTCCACTGTCTTTTTTGCCGCCAGACATTCCTGCTCATTTTCCAGATAATTCAGGTAATGATTATCACATTCCCTTTCTTCCAGCTGTTCCCGTCGTTTCCGGCTCAGCTCCGACGCTTCCTCTATCTTTTTCTCCTTTTCCCGTAAAGTATCCTCCAAGGATTTTAACTGCTGCTCCTTTTCCTGAATCGCCGCAGTATCGATCTGACGGGAAATTTCTTTTCTCTGTTCCGTAAGAGCCAAATCCTGCTCATTTAACTGCTCGTGAGCATGCTCTTTCTGCAGCCGCCGTTTCAGGGTTGTGTTATAGGTCTTTACCAGCTGCTCCTCAAGCCCTTGCTTTTTGTAGTACATTCCTTGCAGGCTTCCCACTCTTGCCCCAAATTCTGACAAAAGTTCAATCTGACGGTCATAATAATGGATTTCATTTTTTTTCTGAGACAACAGCACCAGCTGATCTTTCAGATCCAGTAAGGTTCCCGCCATTTCTCCGCTTTCCCTGTCCGTTCCGGTCTTATGGTAAAAGGATTTTTCGATAATTTCCTCAATGAGCAGATCTTCTACCACCTTACGGGTCGTCCGGTAATTTGTCTCAAAATAGGTACGCACATGCCCTTCTGTTTTATTGATTCCTCGAATGATTTCCCATTCGCTCTCAAACAGTCCGTACTGGCTGATAAATCTCTGATAATCCCCTTTGCGGTCAAAGATCTTTACTTCTACATGAAAATCTTTTTTTTCCAATTCCTGCAGATAAGAACGAAGTCCCAGATAAGTAATCCTCTCTTTTCCGTTGGATAAAGGGAGATTTTTCATATCATTGTCATTAAACTGTCGGTAAAAAATGCAGTAATTAAAATAATCGATGGATGCTCTGTCTGCGGAGGCTTCTCCTTCCTCCCCGGCACCGCCTCTTGCCTTTCTGGCACAAAATCCGGTGGTCATATATTGAAAACCGTTCTTTACATGGCAGGGATTTAATTTCCACTCGATCAGGGAGTGAATGGTCGTATTTCCGTTGCCGGAACGAAACAGCTTCTCAATCGGCTGTTTTTCATCTAATGTACAGTTTGGAATGAGATTCTGCAAAAGCAGAAGCATAAGCACACTTTTTCCGCCGCCATTTGCAAGATCGTAAATGGTATTTTTTCCGGAAAATCTCATGATAAAATCATCATAATACTGTGTGCCGAAATTGTATTTTACGTTGTTTACACGAATCCTGTTAATATGCGGCATTAGCTTTCTTCCTTTCCGTTCAGCAATTCATAGAGACGTCCCTGATTTTCTGTATAATAATTTTCCATCAGTGCGCGAAAACGCTCTGTCGGATAATAGCGTTCCTCTGCCTCCAGAAGAAGTCTCTGATTTACCATAAAGTTCACAACCATTTTCACATAACCGACCTTGGAGCTTCTGGCTGCCCTTCTGACCGTTGTCTCCTCTGTTGTGATCATCGGAAGATCCTCCCACATCAGTGCAAGCGTCTTAAAGGAATTCTCCTCAATTTCACTCAGCACCAGAATCTCAATTCTGGAAATAACGGAAGCCAGCCCCTTGTCTACGGCACCGATCACATCATCGATCTTTACATATTCCATATAGCTGAAGGTTGACGAATCCTGATAAAACTGCATCATGATCGTATAAATGATATAATAACAAAGATAAAGTTCCCGATTCAGCCGAACACCAATGGTCTTTTTCAATTCCTCGTTTGTAAAGCCAAAAACCCGGTTATGCTCCCCGCTGGTCATATACAGATGATTCTGATATTCATAAATGCTCAGTCCCAATTTTTGAGCGATCTGGGAAGTCAGTCGATAAACCTCTGAATTGGAAATATATTCTTCATAGAGAACCGGATTTTCTTCCCCCTGGATCAGATCCGAGATCAGCTCCAGCGCTTTTTCTAAATTTCTGTTTTCCATTCTTCGTTTCCTCTCTCTATCCTCATGTTCGTTACAGACATTTTTTCACTCAACGGCAGTTCCTCGTCACAAAGCATGGTCAGCACAATGGTTCTTTGCGCATATTCCCCATGTTCCTCCAAAAAGATCTTTACCGCCTCCTCTAAAAAGGTGTCCGGTCGTTCCACGATCTTCTGCATCTGATATTCTTTCTTCTGGGCCAAATGTACCAGAAAAGAATAATAATCTCCATTACGAAGTACTTTTTCGCCGAACTGTGCTTTTAACTGTTCCTGCCACTCCCGCAAAGTAAAGGAAGGCAGCTTTTCCAGTGTCTGCAAAAGATTTTCAAATAAAAGGATATAGTTTTTCTGGATTCTGGCATCTTCCACTTCATCCTCGTAGACGTATACTTGTTCCTCCCCTTCTGAAATGGACTCTGCCGTCTCTGCTTTTTCCGGACGATAGCAAAGAAGATCCTCTAACCGTCCCAGAGGAAATGTTTTATTGGTATGAACGTCAAGCAGTGGAAGAACCAGTGCCTCCAGAAGATCTGCACGATCCCGCTCCATCAGTCTTTGTCCCATTCGCTTAAAGTCCAGGGATCGTTTCAGCGCTGAAAATTTGGATTTTGCAACCAGTTCCCCGACTTTTTTCTGCAGGGAAGTACAGGCCCCGAGAAGTTCACTGTGTCTTGCAATAGCCTTTTTCAGTTCCAGCTCCAGCTGATAGATCTCATCAATTGCCTGATAATAACGACTCTGATAATCCCCCTGCTCCCCATCTGCTTCTGCTCTTTCTAATGCCTTATGGATCAGGTCACTGTTTCTTGCAAAGAGCTTCTGCTCATCCTGAAACCACCGCATGGTACTTCCCATAAATTTTTCAAAGGCTTCGACTCCCGCAAACACATCATAGCTTAAAATGCCAAGCACTTCATTTTTCTGACGCATAAGACGGCCCACCTCATTATTGATCCTTTTGGCAACCTCTGTTCCGCCCCGGAAATTCTGGGTATTGATCAGTTTCTCCAAAAGCAGCTGTTCCACATTGATCGTACTCTCATCTTTGATTTCCTTCGTGTCCAGATAAAATTCAATGGCATCTGAGGTAATGTAATAGTAAACGACACCGTCCTCAATCTTGCTGTCCATAAAACGGCTGCGCATAGTCTTTCTCTTGTGGTCTGCCGGATCATAGTAGTCAAAACAGAATGGTTTTCCGTCATTTTTCAATTTGTCGAACAGAAATGCGATCAGCTCCTGTTCTTCCTCTTTTTCCAGTTCCAAATCAAAGTCTCTTTTCAGAAGCTCCTTCAAAAAGACATAATATTCCTGATAGGTCACATCTTTTTCCTTGAAATTGTTTTCTTCAATAAAAAATCGAATGACCGCCAACGTAATATAACCCATATCCAGACAGGCAAACTGCCCTTCCTTGTACTGTGCCAAAGAGGACTCTGCCAATCGAAAATATGGGTAATATTTTTTCATATTTTTAATTCTGTCCGAATGCTCCTCGATGATCTCCCGGAGCATGGTTGTCTGATTTGTCATATCTGCCTGTATCTTCCTTTTCAGGTTCCATAAATAAGATTATTATAGCAATTTTCCTATCATTACACAAGTAACGCCCATG
>CAZOJX010000022.1:0-21778 GCA_964580255.1 uncultured Lachnoclostridium sp.
AATTCCGTTGCAGGTCTCCCTTCCCGGATCTTCCGTACAGCCGGATCCGCCCCCCCTTGTAAGTCAGGCTTCATAACTTTTGATCACCTTAACCGGGGGATGCAGCTGCTCCACCAAATGATTGCAAGGGAGTTCCTTTTCCGGCAAAACCAAAGCTGCTTCCCATGCACAGTCATCAAACTCCGGTAAAGAAAAACCGTTCTGTTTTAAGGCCCCATCAACAATTTCAGATCCATAAACATTGCTGCGGCGTACCTCGTGAGGAGCTGTTTTCCAGGAATCATCGGTGAGGATCGTCTCCTTACTTCCGTCTTCATATTCCACCTGAAGTTCCATGGAGAAAATAAGAGATTTTCCAAATGGTCTGTAAGGATTGGGATTCGGCGGCATGAATTCCGGAAAATGAAAAGTATATCCTCCTGCATCGTCCATAAGAAACCAGCCGTTTCCAATCTCTGCCCCGAAAGCATTTTCTCCAATTTTCAGCTGAGGCGTAATATCAAAATTGACATATTCAATGACTTTTCTGTAATCGGTCCAACCCGGATCCAGTTCATGATCGCCAATCTTTTCTCCGTTCACATAGAACACAAATTGTCCTAAGCCGCAGACACTGGCCATTGCCTGACGGATCGATTTCGTAAACGTGATCGTCTTTCTTGTGTAAAATGGCTGTCCGGAACCATCAGTGATCCATTTCATACTACATACCCTTTCTGCGTTTTTCCAAAGTAGAAACTACTTCCTCTGAAATCTGATCGTATTTATATGCAAAATGAAGAAGGAAAAATACCACGATCAAAACCACAACCGGAGCCCAGGCGAATAATGTAATGATTCCCATATTGGTTGCCGCATTCTGCACTTCATTGGCAACATATCCGGTAAGTGCCAGAATCCAGCCTACACTGGCGATAGCAACACCGGAGCTGATCTTCTGGGAAAATGAAGTGATCGCAGAACCCATTCCTTCGATTCGTTTATTTGCTACATACTCCCCATAATCAATTCCATCTGCAAATAAGGTGCTTACCGGAACCGCAAGACAGCCTGTTACAAGACCTCCGATCACAGTTCCTACCACCAGAAGCGGTACATTTTGTGTCATACCGGCCAGACCTCGCAAAGCAAAGCCAATAACCTGACCAATAATTCCGATGTACATGGTCTTTTTCTTACCAAATTTTGCAAGACATGGTCCTACCACCACAACGATTCCCAAAAGAATCGGAAGAATAGAAACCAGGTTCAGGGAGGTAGTCAGCATGGAGTCTCCCATGGTGTAAGTATAAAAGTAAGTCTGAGAGGACTGATTTACCTGTGTTACAAAGTTTACAAGGACTGTCATCACCAGTGCCAGAAGCAGATATTTGTTTGTAAAGAATAATTTAAATTCTTCTGCTACAGAAAGTTTCACTTCCTGTTTGGTTGCCTGTGCAACAGAAACAACGTGTTCTCTGGAGAAGAAAAATCCATAAAGCAATCCCAAGATAACAATCACGCCATAGATCATAAATACGATTCTCCAGGCTCTCGTATCTCCGCCGAATTTAAATACCAGCGGGAATGTAAAGGAACAGCCTAAAATCGTGCTGCCTAAGCCAAAGAACATACCAAAAGAAGCCATGGATCCTCTTTCCTTCATATCCTGAGTCATCAGTGCCAGAAGGGAAGATCTTGCAATTCCCGTAATGGTAAACATGATCGATGTAAACAGGTTATATGTAAGAAAAGCATACAAAAGCTGCATTGCTGCGGATCCGTTCTGTGGTATAAAAAAGATCAATGCAACAGAAATCCCTGTCGGTACTGCCAGCCAAAGAAGCCATGGACGTGCTTTTCCCCAACGGGTACGGGTTTTGTCGATCAAAACTCCCGCAAGTAAGTCAGTGATGCCGTCAAAAAGCTTTGAGATAAAAAACATAGTTCCTACTGCTGCCGCAGACATTCCGATATTATCGGTATAAAACATTGTAATAAATGCCGCAAGGATCGAATTGATCGCTTCCGGAAAATCTGATAATCCATAAGATAATTTTTCGCTGAATTTCAATTTATGATTCGTTTCCATTTTTATTTCCTTTCCTCTGTAGATCATTGTCACATTCCTGCAAGCAGATGGTGTGCGCACTCCCATCTCCTGATAGCAAAAGATTATCATTTCTTTTCAGAATGCAAAAGCAGAGTTGCGGACATAAAAAGGTATGTTTTGCGACATTTCTCTGTTTTTTGTGTTATACTGTTGACAAATCCAAAGGAGGCCGTCATGGAAAAGAGATCTTACCCGTTAAACGACGTTGAACAATATTTAAAGAACTGTTATCAGAAATATCCGGAAAGAAATTTTCCTCTTCCATGTAATCGGGAAGATGTTGAAGATATCGTTGCGAAAGCATTTTCCTTAAATTCTGCATACCCGGATCAGATTGTTTCAAGTGCCAGCAGGGAACTGGAAACTCATGTTCGTGAAACAACCTTTATCCCAAACGATCTGGATATTACTTTTATCCGACATACACGCTACACTCCTGCTTTCTGGCACCAGCACGAGTTTTTCGAACTGCTCTTTGTGATCGAAGGTGAATGCAAAAATATTTTCTTTGATCGTGAATTCACCTTAAAAAAAGGAGATATCTGCATTCATGCACCCGGGACGACCCATACAATCAGTGCTTTCCACGATGATGATATTCTGCTCAATATCCTGGTAAGAAAAAGCACCTTTGATAAATCCTTTTTGGGGCTGATGGAAGCAGACAATGTATTATCCAACTTTTTCAGACATGCCTTTTATCGTTCCAAAGACATTCCCTATCTTTTATTTCACACAGATGGAGACGAAGAACTGCTGCAGTATGTATATCGGGCAAAAGAAGAACTGAATACCAAACACCGTTACCGAAAACAAATGGTCAACGCCATTGTTTCCGAGTTTTTTATCAGACTTCTGCAAAAGTACGAGCACCGCATTGAGATTCCGAATATTCATTTTAACGGCAGCAGCAATCTGATGTTTATCCTTCGCTACATGCAGTCCAACTACACAAATGTCACCCTAAAGGAGCTTTCTGAACTTTTTAATTACAGTGAACGCCAGCTGCAGAGGATTATTTTATCTGCTACCGGAATGACATTTACGGAAAATATACAGAAACAGAAAATAGAAATGGCAGCGAAATTGCTGACAGAAAGTGAAAAGCCCATTGCAGAGATCGGAGAAATGCTGGGTTATTCCTCTCTCAACAATTTCCGAACTATTTTTAAAAAAATGTATCATGTAACTCCGTCTGAATATCGAAAAAGGGAACAGCCATAAGCCGTTCCCTTTCTGTTTTTATAAAATTGGTTCAAAATCTGCTGCGCCATGCTTGCAAAGCGGACAAACAATATCCTCCGGTAAAGTTTCTCCTTCATAAACCCAGCCGCAAACCTTACATACAAAGCCTTTCTTTCCTTCTGTTTCCGGCTTTGGTTTTACATTGTTCTGGTAGAAGTTATAAGTCATTGTCTCGTTCTTTGTAAGCACTCTTGCTTCTGTTACAGAACAGATAAACATTCCGTGAGTATCCAAATCCACGTAATTTTCCACTTTCAGAGACATGAAGGAATTGATATATCTTGGTAAAAATGCAAGTCCATTGTCAGATTTCATCACTTCCATTCCCGCAAATTTATCAACGCTTCTTCCGCTCTGGAAACCGAATCTTTGGAAGATTTCAAATGGTGCAGAGGTATCCAGACAATTTACATTCATCACGCCGGTCTGCTGGATCACATGATGAGAATAGTTTGCCTTGTTGATCGTTACTGCGATCCGATTCGGTGTATTTGTCACCTGGGAAACAGTATTAACGATCAGACCATTGTCCTTGTTGCCATCATTAGAGGTTACAACATATAATCCGTATCCAATGTTGAATAATGCAGTCAGGTCATTTTTATTAGCGGTATCCCCCTGCTGCTGTAAATAGTCCATGCAAAGTTCCTCAGCCATTGCTTCGATCTGTGCTTTGCTTTCGTCATTCATTGCAGATACGATTCGTACCGTTGTATCTGTAAAGGTAAGATTTTTGCTGCCTTCAAACATTTTTCTCATGACTTTTGCTGCCAGCGGAGCCCAGGAACCGTTTTCCATAAGACCAACGATACGTTTCTGATAATTTCTTTCTGTTAAATGATGGATAAATTCCTTCATAAACGGGAAAATGTCTGCGTTATAAGTGGTGGTCGCCAGCACCAGTTTTCCGTAGCGGAACGCATCTTCCACTGCCTCTGCCATATCACAGCGTGCCAGGTCACTTACTACAACCTTTGGACAGCCTTTTTCTTTTAATTTCTGTGCCAGCAGCTCAACAGCTGCCTTTGTATTTCCATAAACAGAGGTGTAAGCGATCATGACGCCATCGCTTTCTGCCTCGTAGGAAGACCATGTATCATATAAATTCAGGTAATAACCTAAATTTTCTGTTAAAACAGGACCATGCAGCGGACAAATAATCTGAATATCCAATCCGGCTGCCTTTTTCAGCAATGCCTGAACCTGAGGACCGTATTTTCCAACAATACCGATATAGTAACGGCGTGCTTCACATGCCCAGTCTTCTTCTACGTCCAGTGCACCGAATTTTCCGAAACCGTCTGCTGAGAATAACACTTTATCATAAGTATCATAGGTCACGATGACCTCCGGCCAGTGAACCATCGGAGCTGCTACAAAAGCCAGAACATGTTTTCCAAGAGTTAAAGTATCTCCTTCCCCTACCACGATTCTTCTGTCTGCATAATCTGTTCCAAAGAAGTTTTTCATCATTACAAATGCTTTTGCAGAAGATACTACGATCGCTTCCGGATACACTTTCAAAAAGTTGTCCACGTTTGCGGCATGATCCGGTTCCATATGCTGAACCACCAGATAATCCGGTTTTCGATCACCTAAAATGCTCTGAATGTTATCCAGCCACTGATGAGTAAAGTTTTTGTCTACCGTATCCATGATCGCAATCTTTTCATCCATGATCGCATAAGAGTTATATGCCATACCGTTTGGCACTACATACTGTCCCTCAAAAAGATCCACCTGATGATCGTTAACCCCAAGGTATTTAATGTCCTGTGTGATTGTCATTTTTGAAATCCTCCTACTTCTCTTTCAAACCTCTTTTTCTTGATGTTATATTATATCATACTTTACCCAAAAACCGTGATTTTGTCACCGAAATGGAAGAATTTTACAAAAGAGCCTCCAGTCCTTTGAAATCTGTCAATTCAATGGTTCCTCTGGTCAGGCGCACCAGCCCCTCATTCTGAAAATATCGGAGCATTCTGGTAACCACTTCTCTTGCCGTTCCCAGGTGATTTGCAATCTTTTCATGAGTGATCTTCAGCACCTGATCATTTTCCAGCACACTTTCCTTTAACAAAAATTCCGCAAGCCTCTGATCAAAGCTTCTCCACATGATCTGCTCCATCAGCCACATAACCTCTGAAAACCGGCTGCTGATCAGCTGGTTGGAATAATTTGCAACCGCTGCGGATTCCTGCATCAGTTCTTTATAAAGACATGGAGGAATGATCCACATTTCCGTATCCTTTTCTGCTTCTACTACAATCTGAAACTGAATATCCGGCATCACACAAGATGCGGAAAACAGACAGATATCCCGATCAAACAGACGATACAGCGTGACCTCCCGTCCTTCCTCAGAAAGAACAAACACCCGAAGCTGTCCGGATTTGATCAGTAAAAGACCGATACAATCAATATCTCCGTTGTGAAGGATCGTCCCCTTTTTTCCTTCAAAAGGTGTCACTGCATTTTTTAGTCTTTCCTGTTGTTCCTTCGTCAGCTTCTCCCAAATTGGAAAATAATCTTGAAATTCCATGAAAACATTCTCCTTTTCCAAGGAAAATTATAAGTCTCTGATATAATTCTGTCAATCTTTGCACCGCAGTCATTTTGGGGTAAACTTTCCCGGGGTTAATCCAAATCCTCACCGTTGGTTGCGATCACTTTTTTATACCAGTCAAAGGACTTTTTCTTAGAACGTTTCATGGTTCCGTTTCCGTCATTGTCAAGATCCACGTAAATGAATCCGTAACGTTTTTTCATTTCTCCTGTAGATGCACTGACCAGATCGATACAGCCCCAGGAAGTATAACCCAGCAGTTCCACGCCGTCATAGTCCACAGCGTCTCTCATGGCCTTGATATGCTGGCGCATATATTCAATACGGTATTCGTCATCGATCACACCGTTTTCGTCCGGTTCGTCTACAGCACCAAGACCGTTTTCCACGATAAACAATGGCTTCTGATAACGGTCATATAAGGTGTTGAGGGTACTTCTCAATCCCAGAGGATCAATCTGCCATCCCCATTCACTGGCCTTTAAATACGGATTTTTGACCGTTGCGAACACATTTCCATCAGTCACATCGATTGACGGATCTGCGCTGGTGCATCTGGAGGAGTAGTAGGAAAAAGAGATAAAGTCTACGGTATGTTCTTTTAATATTTTTTCGTCCTCCGGTGTCATGCCGATATCAATCTTTTCTCTTTCGAAAAATTTCTTTGCATAATTCGGATAGCTTCCTCTGGACTGGACATCAATGAAAAAGTAGTTTTCCCGGTCTTTTTCGATGGATTTCCATACGTCCTCCGGTGCACAGGAATACGGATAGGTCATGCCTGCTGCCAGCATACAGCCCACTTGATTTTCCGAATCGATCTCATGAGCGATTCTGGTTGCCTCTGCGGAAGCTACCAGTTCATGATGTGCTGCCTGATATTTGGACTGAAGCTCATTTTCTCCCGGTTCAAACAAAAGTCCTGCACCCATAAACGGTAAATGCAAGATCATATTGATCTCATTAAAGGTCAGCCAGTACTTTACCAGTCCCTTGTATCTTGTAAATAGAACTGTGACCAGACGTTTGTAAAACTCAATCATTTTCCGGTTTTTCCAGCCGCCGTATTCCTTGATCAAATGGATCGGGCAGTCAAAATGAGTGATCGTTACTAATGGTTCAATCCCGTATTTACGGCACTCCAGAAATACGTCCTCATAGAACTTTAATCCTTCCTCGTTCGGTTCCGTTTCATCCCCCTTTGGGAAGATTCTGCTCCAGGCGATGGACAGACGAAAGGTCTTAAAACCCATTTCTCCTAATAATGCAATGTCTTCTTTATATCGATGATAAAAATCGATTCCCTGCATTGCCGGATAATAATGTTCCTGATCCGGCTCCAACATTTTCTTTTTTCCGAGTCCTACCAAAAAACGATCTTTTCCCTGGGGAACAACATCTACGTTTGCCAGACCTCGGCCGCCTTCCAGATACGCACCTTCACACTGATTGGCAGCTGTTGCGCCGCCCCATAAAAAGCCTTTTGAAAATCCCATATGCGTCCTCCTAACAAATTTCTAAATCAACTGGACCTTCCACTCCGAAAGGCTCCAGTAAAAGATAATGATCGATGGCTGTCCGCATCTGTGTTCCCAGTGTATTGGTGACTTCAATGCGGATTTTATTTTCTCCCTGCTGTAAAAGCCCGGAGAGATCAAAGGTATAAGGTCTGCAGATTCTGACCCCTGCTGAAACATTATTTACAAATACCTCTGCGGTTTCATAAACTGTTCCAAGATTCAGTTTTGCTCCGGAAACAATCTCTGTAAGATTCACTGTGCTTTCATAGGCAACTGTTCCTGCTTTATCTTCCCAGCCTTCCAGAGTCTGGATACAGCAAAGCTGCCCGGTCGGAACCTTTTGTTCAAACCTTGGATAAGTAAAGCTGTCTGCATAGGAAACCTGCCATTTTTCCGAAAGTTTCACCTTTTTCCAATGTTTTTCCGAAATCTTTGATCCCTGATCTTCTTCTCCAAAAATCCAGATTGCAGATTCATATGGAGTCAAATGAAGTTCAAATCCCTCCTCATTTCCTTCCAGAACCGTCTTTTTACCACTGAATGCATCATAGCAGCAGCCTTCCTTCCGGTCACCGATGCGAACCCGGCAATGGATTTCCCGATCAATATGCTCATTGAAAAACATATAGATCCGTTTCTGATCTTTGCAGTACTCTCCCACCACAAGCTCCGGCTGTTCCGTATCTGTAAATACCGCGCGATAAGCCTCCAAGGCACTGCCCAGTTCTTCCAGAGAAACGATCCTGCCGATTTTTGTAAACTGTTCCTTTGTCTTTTCAGATGCTTCTCCCAAAAGAAGCTCCGGTCTTTTTTCAACAAAAAGAACTTCTATCTCCTGACCGGCTAAAAGAATCAGTTTTTCCGCCGTATCTGCCGGAATTGCCGTTCCCGCCGGAACTACAAATGCATTCATTTTTTGACCGTTGATCCGGTAACTTCCCTTTTCCACATCGGCTCCGTTCAGATAATCTCTTGTCACAATGTCAAAGGAAATCTGATGGGTGGTCAGTTCTCTTGCCGGTTTCTCTACCGGCATGCATTCCCCTGCCCATTCCATTTCTGCAGGATAGAATAATCCCACTTTGGCAGGATAGGTTCCTTCCCGAAAAAGTGACATGGTTCTGTTGACATAGTCAGAAAATACCGGATAATAACGGAACTGTGGATTGTGTCCATGGGCATAGAAATGCGGCGGGCAGTCCCAGTCCGGAAATTCTTTTGGATTGAACGCATGGGGAACCAGATAATTGACCCCTCGTACCATCAGATGGTCTGCGATCCATTTCATCATTTTCAAGCCTTCATTCCAGCCATAGGCTCCAAAGGCCTCACACATGGTACGTCCCTCTTTTCGAGGATCCAGATGGGCTGCGGAAGTTCCCAGCTTCGCAAGTGCATAGTGGTAAAATTCCCCATTGCTTCCTCCGGTATTAAAGGCATCATGATGATAGCCCATGCCCGGAACAACCTGACCGCCGATCACATCAATTCCGGAAAAATCCATATCCTGCTGTCCGCGGAAGAAATGTCCGGTTCCATAGCCAAGTCTTGCATGCGCACCGTTATCTTCGATGGTATGTCCCAGATACCAGACGCCATGGGCCTTACACCAGTCTCCCAGCACTCTGGTAAAATTTTCTTCATAAACTCTGGTCACAGTGTCCATATATTGGAATCGGATCTGTTTTTCCATTCCATCTGCGTCCGCCCAGAGCAACGGAAGATATTTTTCTTCAAAATTTAACTCTTTTTCAAAGCCCGGTCTCCATGGGAGCACCATCTCCTGAACACCGATCCTTGCTTCTGTTCCTTTGATGTTTCCAAATCGGGGTTCGTCTGAGAAAAATCCCTCAATGGTCTTTCCAAACTCAGCACCATAATGGGCATAATGCTTCTCATACACTTCCTCCACCAGAACCTGGGTTGCTTCTCTGACCAATGGATTCAGATAATCCTTCGTTGCTTCTTCCCCGTTTTTCCGGGTTTCATATACAACAAACACGCTCCAGGCACCTTCCGGAAGGTCGAAGGTCAGCAGCCGGTCTGACATTCTCATTTGACCTGTAATATCTTTCAGTGTTTCTGTCAGAATCCGGTCTCCCGGTTCTGTTTTTTCGGAAGCTCTTTTTGCAAGATAGACTCCCAAAACCTTTTCCGACAGATCCGGACGATCCCATGGACGTCCCTTTAACAGCTTAAAATCAATGCGGGCTCCCTTCATCGGTCCCTGCACATCATAACGCCGCATATCCAGATAGAGTTTTCCGTACTGTGGATAACATTCTTTGATCTTTCCGTTTGCAAAACCGGTCGGAAAATGGGAATCGTCCAGAATCCACACCTTCATGTCCCGTTCTTTTGCCTTGGAAATGATCACATCCAAATCTCTCCACCAGCCTTCTTCCACAAATTCCGGATGAGGTCTGGCTTCCACACAGATTCCTTTCATTCCGGATTCTGCGATCTTATCCATATAATGGCTCAAAACCTCCGGCGTTTCCCCATGCTGCCAGAAGAAAGGATATAATCCATTTTTCATTGTCATACTGTTTCTCCTATGAGTGATAGGCTGCCGTAAACTGCGGCAGCCTGTTCCTTCTGTTTCTTACTTAGTTGTCTTTCTTTGTGAAAAGAAAAGCAAGTACTGCTGCTACCGCAAAAGAGATTGCAGCACATACCAAAAATCCGTAGAAGCTGATATCTAAACCAGCCGGATTGATCATACCCGGGATTCTGAAGAAGCCGTCGCCTGCCCATACATACATTCTTGCACCTAATGATGCTAAGATGGCACCGGAGATTCCTCCTCCAACCATCGCACAGCCAAACAGCTTAAACTGCGGAAGTGCTACAGAATAGATTGCCGGTTCTGTGACACCGCAAAGGGCAGATGCCATACAGCCAAAGCCCAGTGTTTTCTTTTCAGAATCTTTTACTTTCAATGCATATCCTAAAGCAACACCAGCCAGTGCCCAAACAGTAACACCCATGATGGCATTGACCGGATCAGAGCCTGTGGTCATCAGGTTATTGATCAATACCGGAATAAATGCGCTATGAAGGCCGAGCAGTACCACCAGCTGCCATAATGCTCCGATCAGAAGTCCTCCTAAGATTGGGCTCATGCCAAAAGCACCCATAACTGCGGAAGAAAGCATTCCGGACAGTGTATTCATTACCGGACCGATCACAAGCCAGCTTAAAGGAACCGTAATCACCATTACCACTGTCGGGACAAACATTAATTGAAGCATGTTCGGAATCACTTTTTTGGCCAATTTTTCTAGTTTTCCTGCAACAAAACTTGCTAAAACAATCGGTAAAAAGGTGTTGGAATAAGTTGTTGCTGCAACCGGGATTCCTAAAAATGTAATGCCGCCTTCGGCAGAAACGGCTGCTGCAAGATTCGGATACACGAATGCGGCTCCGATCGCTGCAGTCACATATGGATTGCACTGGAACACTTTACCTGCGGAAAATCCGACGATGATTGGCATAAAATACATCAGCGCATCTGCCGCACCATATAATACCAGATAAGTTCCATCGGTACTTGTCAGTACACCGAAAGTTGTTAAGATTGCTAAAATTCCCTTGATCACACCTGCTGCAACCATTGGTCCGATCATTGGTGTTACACAGCCGGAAATCATCTTAAAGAACCGGTTCCAAAGACTGTCTTCCTTTACAATTCGGTAATCGTCTTTATTCAGTGCACCTTCTGTCAGACCAGCTGCTTTTTTTACATCTTTTACCACTTCACTTACATAGGTTCCGATGATTACCTGATACTGACCACCTTGATTGACTGCTCCCTGAACGCCTTTGATTGCCTGTACCGCTTCCTTATTCGGAATGGTATCGTCCTTTAAAATAAAGCGAAGTCTTGTCATACAGTTTGTTACATTTACAATGTTTTCTTTACCACCAACTGCTGCCACGATCTCAGCAGCCAGCTGTGAATAATCTTTCTGTGCCATCTTCTCTCCTCCTTGGCATATTCATTGTCTGTTTCGGAACATTTCCTTGTTTCCATATTTCACATTTTACTATGTTTTTCTAAAATAAAAATGTCAAAACCACCTCTATTTATTGACCATTTCCACACTCTTTGGTAAAATAAAGAAAATTTTATGAAATTCTTTTCGGAGGGATTTATGAATCTGAATTCTTTAGACCATTTTCTCATGACATTGTCAGAAAAGGAAGTACAATATAAAAATGGAGCAAAATTTGAGCTTTGGAATCAGGAAAGCAAAGAACTGATCGACGGACGGGAAGTGCTTGTGATCCAGAACAAGTCAAATGCTTCTTTTTTCAAGGAAGTTCCATGGGTTCATGAACATGGCGGACTCTCTCTGAATGATCTTCCGATCTCCGTTAAGCGAACCTCTCGTTTCAATCCTGTGCCGGAACATATCCATTCTTATCTGGAGATCAACTATGTCTATTCCGGACAATGTCCTCAGCGGATCAATCAGACACCCATCACTCTGAAAAAGAATCAGGTGCTTCTGATTGACACCAACTGTCCCCATTCCATCGAAAGTCTCGGTGAAAACGATGTGATGATCAGTATTCTGATTGAAAAATCCTTCCTGCACGACCACATGTTTTCCCAGTTTTCCAAAGACAGTATTTTATCCCGCTTTTTTATCCATGTTATGGACGAGCGAACCAGCCATAACCATTACCTTTTATTTCACTCGGAAAACAACCGACGGATCCCTATGTTTTTTCATGAGTTTTTCTGCGAATTTTTTGATCCGTCCATCAACTCCTCAGATATTCTGACCCATCTGTTCTATCTGATCATGGCAGAGCTGATCAATGTTTACGAAAATGACATTGCTAAAAACGAGCTTTTTACTTCCGCCGGACAGATTGCACCGATGATCCGTTATATCGAGAAAAATTTTCAGACCTGTACTTTGGATTCTGTGGCAGAAATCTTTCATTTGAGTCCGAACTACATTTCTTCTCTTTTGAAACGATATACGAAAATGAATTTTATTCAGCTGACTCAGAGTCTCAAACTGGATTACGCAGCTAGGCTTTTAAAAAGCAGTGATCTGACGGTCACAGAGATTGCCAATGAAGCTGGATACGAAAATGTCAGCTTCTTTTACAAGAAATTTCAGGCAAAGTTTCACTGCAGTCCAAAGGATTATCGTACAGAAAAAAAGGCCTGATTTCAGGCCTTTTGAATATTTTAAATATTGGAAAGAATCCACTGGCAAAGATCCTCGTAAACCACATCTTTGTCCAGCTCATTTAATATTTCATGGCGATCTTCTTCATACAGCTTGATCTGTACATTTTTCGCCCCTTTTTCTAAATATCTTTGATAAACCGCCCTTACCCCTTTTCCATGATTTCCTACCGGGTCTTCACTTCCAGCCACGAAAAAGATCGGCATTGCCTTCGGGAATTTTCCTGCCTTTTCCTGAGCATTCATTTTGGACATTCCATCAAACATATTGTAGAAAGCATTCAGAGTAAAGACAAAGCCGCAAAGAGGGTCTGCAGCATAGGCTTTTACATTTTCCTTA
This sequence comes from uncultured Lachnoclostridium sp., assembly GCA_964580255.1. Classification (GTDB taxonomy): domain Bacteria; phylum Bacillota; class Clostridia; order Lachnospirales; family Lachnospiraceae; genus HGM12587. The sequence continues at coordinate 12,979 of CAZOJX010000022.1, forward strand.
TTTCTGGAAATCCAGCTTTCTCCCATTTCCTTTTCAAAGCTGCCAATGGCAAATCCATTGACCAAACCGCTTCTGTATTCCCAGCCTTTCCATGCTGCAGTCAACTTACACACCAGCTTTCCGCCAAAAAGCACCAAATCCGGCTGGTCTCCGGTTCCCATGATCACTGCTCCGGACAATCCTTCCCCGTATCTTCCCAGATATTGGCGGGTCAAAAACGACCCCATGCTGTGTCCTAAGATAAAATAAGGCATCTCCGGATACTTTTCTTCTGTTATTTTACGGAGCTGGTGAATATCTCCGATCACACATTCATTTCCGTCGTTTTTGGCAAAATAACCCATTTTACTCTGATCAGTTACAGATTTTCCATGTCCCAAATGGGAATGCCCCGTCACATAGATTCCCCGTTCTGCCAGATAGCAGGCAAATTCATCGTATCTCCCAATGTGCTCCACCATTCCATGAACGATCTGAAGCACCGCTTTTATCTCTCCCTCCGGAATCCACTCCATTGCATGAATGTTGGTGATCCCGTCCTTTGATGGAAAATAAAATTCATTTTTCATCGATTTTTTCGCTCCCTTCCGACTTGACGAATTCTTTATTTCAGAATAACATAAACGAAAGATTCTGTGAAGAAAGGAATCCAAAGCAATGAAAAAAACATTTTTAGGCAATACGGGCATCGAAGTCAGTATCGCAGGCTTCGGAGTGCTCCCTATGGGGCCAAGCCAGCTTGCACTGCCGGTAGACGAAGGCGCCAAGATTATCCAATATGCATTAAAATCCGGCATCAATTTTTTAGATACGGCACAATATTACCGCACCTATCCATATATCAGCAAAGCATTGGAGGGGGGAGAATTTCAAGATGTTGTCCTCTGCTCAAAATCCCTGTGCTGGGATTATGAAGGCATGATGGAGGCAATCGAAGAAGCAAGAGAAGCCCTGCATCGGGACGTGATCGATATCTTCCTCATGCATGAGGTCCGCTCCGGTCAGTTAGAACTTCGACAGGGCGCATGGCAGGCTTTGATCGATGCGAAATCCAAAGGACTGGTACGAGCCATCGGACTTTCCACCCACCATATTGATATCACAAAAGCAGCTGCTTCCATGGCAGAATTGGACGTGGTCTTTCCACTGATCAACTATGCCGGACTCGGCATTCGTAAAGGAGAGGAATTTGGTTCCAAAGAAGAAATGTTGGAAGCCATCACCCTCTGTCATCAGGCCGGAAAAGGGGTCTTTTCCATGAAAGCCTTTGGGGGCGGAAGTCTCACCGGACATTACCAGGAAGCGCTGGATTATGTATTTTCCAAAGATGCGATTGATTCTGTCATGATTGGATTTGGAAAAATTTCTGAAGTAGATGACCTTATCTCCTATCTGGACGGCTCCATGGAAAAATCCTACAACCCGGATATTTCAAAAAAGAAGGTCTATATCAATCAGGAAGATTGTGAAGGCTGCGGTTCCTGCAAGGCAGCCTGTCCGGCCGGAGCCATTTTCTACAACGAAAACGGTCTTGCCGAAGTGGATCATGAAAAATGTTTGACCTGCGGCTACTGCAGTCCGGTCTGTCCGGTACGAGCTGTGATCATGTATTAAACAGTTCCAGACTTCTTTTTAAGATTCCGTTCACATAGGCCAGAAAAGTTCCGTAATTTGTGATCGGTATTCCCTGATCCACCGCACACTGGGTACGATATCTTACTTCCCGTTCATTTAACATACAGCCGCCGCAATGGATCACCATGGCATAGCCGGTCAGATCTTCCGGAAATTCGGTGCCGCTGCAGGTTTCAATCTCAATGGTTTTTCCTGTATGTTTCCGAAGCAGGGCCGGGATCTTTACGGTACCGATATCGTTACACTGTCTGTGGTGGGTACACCCTTCGGCGATCAGAACCCGGTCTCCGTCTTTGAGATGTTCTATCGCTGCCGCTCCCGGTGCTGCCGCCTCCAGAAGTCCCTTATATCTCGCCATCAAAATGGAAAAGGACGTCAGCGGAACCTCCTTTGGCACCAGGGGAGCTACTTTATGAAACACCTGACTGTCAGTGATCACCACAGCCGGCTGTTCCTTTAGTCCTTCCATCGTCTTTTCCAGTTCACTTTCTTTCGTAACCACCGCAATGGCTCCTGCATCTAAAATATCCCGAATCGTCTGCTGCTGTGGCAGGATCAAACGTCCTTTCGGTGCTGCACTGTCAATTGGAACCACCAAAACCGCAAAATCTCCGGCCTTCAGTTTATCTCCGATGATCTTTTTATCAGAACCTTTTTCCTTTAGAGCGGCAATCCGCTCTTTCAGTTCAAAAATTCCTGTTCTGTTTTTTGCACTGACATAGATTTCCGAAGTCTCTGCATTCGGAATATCTTCCAAAAGATCCGATTTATTATATACTACAAGATAAGGAATCGATTTTTCCTGAAAAAGGCTCAAAAGTTCCTGATCACAGGCCTTTTTTCCTTCTTCGGCATCTACTACAAGCACTGCAATATCCGTCTTATTCAGCACCTGTCTTGTTTTTTTGACACGAAGGGTTCCTAAGCTTCCTTCATCATCAAATCCCGGTGTATCCATGATCATGACCGGACCTAAGGGAAGCAGCTCCATGGTCTTAAAGACCGGATCCGTCGTGGTTCCCTTGATCTCTGAAACCACCGAAAGTTCCTGATCGGTCACAGCATTGACAATGCTTGATTTCCCAGCATTTCTCCGTCCAAAAAATCCAATGTGCGTTCTCTCACCTGTAGGTGTCTGATTCATTCCCATAGATCTTTTCATTCCTTTCTGAAATCCCCCCGGCCTACGACCACCTCGTAGCCGATTTCCTGCATCTGTTTTCGCAGGGCTGCAATCCCCTCTGCAGCAGAAGACTCCGTACCTGCTTTTTCATCATACAGCATATACTTTTTTCTCACTGAAAGAGGTGACAGATTCGGCATGACCACGTTACAGCCGGCTAAAACGCCCCGTTTTCTACCGTCAGGCTCCAGTGTTTCCAATGCAGTGGTTGCCGGAAGCATCACTCGAGGAAGCATAATTCTACAAAGAGCCAGAACAAACAGCGTCAGATCACTCGTTCCCTTTTCCTTATCCCGAAAAGGAGTATCCCGGTGTGGTAAAAACGGACCAATTCCAATCATTTCCGGCTGAAAGTTTTCTATAAATTTCATATCCTCTGCAAGGGTTTTGGCACTCTGCCCCGGACTTCCGATCATAATTCCGCAGCCAGTCTGATAACCCAGTGATTTCAGCTCCCGAAGGCACTTCATACGATTTGACAGAGTCTGACATTTTGGGTGCAGCAGCTGATAATGAGCTTCATCTGCGGTTTCATGCCGAAGAAGATACCGGTCTGCCCCCGCTTCCTTCAAAGCCTCATAGGAAGCTCTGCTTCGCTCGCCCAAAGACAGGGTCACTGCACAATCCGGAAATCGGTTCTTAATCGTTTTTATGATCTCGCACATTCGCAGATCATCAAAATGAACGTCCTCACCGCTTTGCAGGACAAATGTACGAAATCCGTTTTCATATCCTTCCTGACAGCAGGTCAGAATATCCTCTAATTCCAATCGATATCTCTGACATGCCCGGTTGCTTTTTCTGATTCCACAGTAATAGCAGTCATTTTTGCAGAAATTAGAAAATTCAATGATTCCCCGAAAGAATATCTGTTTCCCAAACTCCCGCACTGCGATTTCCTTGGAAAGTGCCGCCGCATTGTCCAGATCTTCTTTTGTATAGGTTGAAAACAGCTGCTCCCATTCCTCTAATGCCAGGGAATGCGTTTCCTTCAGTTTTTGGATCAGCTTCTGATTCATGGGTGGTCACCTCTGCTTTTTTATCGGTTCACATTACTTGCAGCAATCTTCACCTTGCTCCATAAGTTACTGATGATCTTTCTCGTTGCTGCATTAAATTCAAATACTTCATCACTTTCATGTCCGGTTCTTGGAAGATATGCGTTGATGCCTTCATAAGTTCCGCCTTCTCCGGAAAGTTCTTCCATGACTTCTTTGTTTGGTGAAGTATATCCTACATAACTGGAATTATCATAAGCCCCTTCATAGCTGCATACGTAATTCATAAATTCATGAGCAAGTGCTGTATTTTCCGCATTGGACGGAATGACCATACCATCTACCCAGAAATTAGTTCCCGTCTGTGGCATATAGAAGCCCATGTTTTCATTTTCGCTCATAATATAGGCAGCATCTCCGGAATAAACGATTCCCAGGGCTTTACGTCCCTGTGCCATATTATCGATGATCTCATCTGTTACAATTTCCGGATTCATAGTTTCCACGCACTGCACCAGCCATTCATAAGCCTGATCAAGCTTTGCCTGGTCTTCTGTATTCATGGAATATCCTAGCGCCTTCAACGCCATCATAAAGGAGTCTCTCTCGGAATCATAAAGATAGATATCTCCCCGATATTTCTCGTCCAGGAAAATGTTAAATCCTTTTTCTTCCAGTTCTTCTTCACTGACCTTTGTGGTGTCATAAACGATCCCTACGGTTCCCCAGAAATATGGAACAGAATACACATTTTCCGGATCATAGGACAGATTCAGCACCTCTTCCACCAAAAGATCGAAACCGTCTAATTTGTCTTTATCCAGCGGCTGTACCAAATCTTCCGAGATCAGACGCTGAATCATGTAATCGCTCGGAATTGCCACATCATAGGCTTCTCCGTTGGCAATCTTAATGTACATCTGTTCATTAGAATCAAAAAGATCCATGATCACCTTCGCTCCGGTCTGCTTTTCAAAATTCTGAATGAGATTTTCTCCGGTATATTCCCCTGCATTGTATACCCGCAGAGTCTGTCCTTCATACGGCAGAGAAGATGTTCCCATGCCGCCTTTCATCACAAAAAGACCGAGGATCAGTACCAGAGCTGCGCCTGCCGGGATTGCAAATACAACCTTTGCGCTTTTTCCCTTTTCCTGACGTTTGGAAGCCAGCACAGGCAGGAAATTGATTGCCAGCAAAGCAATGCTGATGATCACAACAACCAAGGTGGAGATCGCATTGATGCTCGGGTTGACACGTTTGCTCATAGTATAAACCATGATACTTAAGTTTTTGACACCCTGTCCGGTTACGAAATAGGAAATGATAAAATCGTCTACAGACATGGTAAATGCGATCAAAGCACCGGAAACGATTCCCGGAGTGATCTGCGGTACAATTACCTTTGTCAATGCCTGCACCGGTGTTGCTCCCAGATCCATGGCTGCATCAGCAAGGTTTGGATCCAGAGAACGAACCTTCGGCATTACTGAAAGCATGACATAAGGAATACAAAAAGCAATGTGTGCCAAAAGCATGGTCGCATAACCTTTTTCTACTTTAAATGTGATAAAAAGCAGCATAAATCCAATGGCGGTAACGATTTCCGGATTCATCATCGGCAGATTGTTGATCTGCGCCATCACTTCCCGGACCACCCTTCTGGACTTGCTCAGTCCGATGGCCGCAATGGTACCTACCACTGTAGAAACTGCTGTTGCGATCAGGGCCACACTGAATGTGGTGTAAAGTGCTTCCATCATATCTCTGGATTCCAGCATATGCCGATACCAGCGCAGCGAAAAGCCGGTAAAGGTCGTCAGAGATTTCCCGTCATTAAAGGAAAAAATGATCATATAAAGGATCGGTGCGTAGAAGAACAGGATCAACAGGAACATCATGATCCTTCCAAAGGTATTTTTTTCTTTTTTCTGTTTCATGATCCTTAGTCTTCCTCCTTCCCGCCCTGATTTTTCTTTTCGATATTTCTAACCAGCATCATCATTAACATCATAACGATGGCAATGATCATGGAAATGGCACTTCCGAAGTTCCATTCTCCTGCAGTAATGAACTGATTTTCAATGAGATTTCCGATAAGGAAATACTGTCCGCCACCCAAAAGCTTTGGTATGAAGAAGGAGCTGACCGCCGGTAAAAATACCAGCGTGATTCCGTTGATCACACCCGGCAGAGATAATGGGAAAATAACTCTTTTGAAAGTCTGAGAACCGGTTGCCCCCAGATCCGCTGCTGCCTCGATCAAAGAGTGATCCATCTTACATAAAGAAGTATTGATCTGCAGGATCATAAACGGCAAAAAGTTATACACCATACCAAGGAGCACTGCTCCCTCTGTGTAAAGAAGCTCCACATTCCGGAATCCAAGCAGTCCCAGAAGTGACTGAATGATACCTCCGTCACTTAAAATCCCGATCCAGGCATAGGTACGCACCAGCGCATTGATCCAGGTCGGAAGGGTGATCGCCAGTACAAAAAAGTTCTGAACCCCTTCTCTGCATTTGGAAATGTAATATGCGATCGGGTAGCCAATCAGCAGGCAAATGATCGTTGTTTTTACTGCGATCACCAGAGATCTCCATAAGATCAAAAGGAAATCCGGATCTGTAAAAAATTTCTTATAATGTTCCAGCGTAAAGGAAAAGGAAATGATCGCATTTCCCTGCTGCATAAACGAATACATCGCGATCAATGCCATCGGCAGAACCAGCATCATCGCAGCCCATACAATATATGGAATCGCTAAATGTGAGAATTTTTTCATTATTCAAAAACCATCCTTGACATAACATGAATATCTTCCGGGAAGAAGGTCAGTCCGACTTCTTCTCCAACTGCTGAGTAATCGGTTGTATGAATCTTAAATTCACGTCCGGTAGTGGAGAAAGTGACTTTATAAACACCTTCTTTGACATCTTCCGGATCAAAATCATAGTCAACACTGATGTCGATGCTCTGATCTTCATTGCTCAGCTTCCAGCCCTGTGCATTGGCCCAGGTTTTGATATCCGTATCCAGTGCCTGGGATTCCAGGATCTCGTCTACCGTTTTAAAAAAGTTAAAGGCCATGATCGCTTCATTGGCTTTTTCATTTTTTACGAATGGCTGATTTACCACAAAGATATTTTTCTCAATACTGGTGCCTCCGGCAGTGTAGAAAGTAACCGGATAGCGGCCGATTTCTTCCTGAATTTCATATTCCACCTTTGCAATGGAGGTATATTCATCAGTTTCCGGATTCCATGCCTGTGCATTGGACAATGCGATGATCTCTTTATCGTCCAGATTTTTTACATCTTCAATATCCACATAGAAGTTGTTTGCACTGATCTTTTCTTTTCCGTCTTCGCTGGTCACATCATGGTTATGGATCACATGCATGTTTACCGTCACAGAGGTTCCCGGAACAGTTTCCACGATGATCTCATAGTGAACCCCTTTAAACAGGGTGCTCAATACCTCTCCGGTCATTTTTCCCTGTTCCACCGGAACGATATCGATATCTTCCGGACGGATCACAACCTCTACTTTTTCCTCTTTTTTGAACCCAAAATCCACACAGTCAAATACTTTATCATCAAAACGAACCTTGTAGTCTTCCAGCATTACACCCGGGATAATGTTGCTCTCTCCAATGAAGTTGGCTACATAACGGTTTGCCGGCTCATTATAGATTTCTTCCGGTGTTCCTACCTGCTGGATCTCGCCGCCCTTCATGACTACGATTTTATCTGACATTGTCAGTGCTTCTTCCTGATCGTGGGTAACGAAAATGAAGGTAATACCAACCTCCTGCTGGATTCTTTTTAATTCATACTGCATTTCTTTTCGGAGCTTTAAGTCAAGGGCTGCCAACGGCTCGTCCAAAAGAAGCACCTTCGGCTCATTGACCAGGGCTCTGGCAATGGCAACACGCTGCTGCTGACCGCCGGAAAGGAGGGTCACATTTTTCTTTTCATAGCCTTCCAGACCGATGAGCTTTAACATTTTCATAACCTTCTGGTCAATAACGTCCTTACTCATTTTTTTAATATGAAGTCCGAACGCAATATTTTCATAAACGCTTAAATGTGGGAACAGTGCGTATTTCTGGAATACGGTATTTAATTCTCTTTCATACGGCGGTTTTTTGCTGATCTCCTCTCCGTCGAAGATCACACTTCCCTCATCGGCATCTAAAAATCCGCCCAAAATTCTTAAAAGGGTTGTTTTTCCGCATCCGGACGGGCCTAAAAGCGTCACAAACTCTTTTTCATAAATGTCCAGATTGACACCTTTTAAAATAATCTGTCCATCAAAGTTTTTTACAATATTTCGAAACTCGATCAGTTTTTTCTTTTCCATCTATCAAACCTCCTAGAACATGGGCGGATTGGTGATCCAAAGCACCAATGCCTCACTGCTTCCGTGATTATATAAATAATGACTTGTTTTACCGTTGATATAAAACGTATCTTTTGCTTTCAGCTTATATTTTTTGTTGTCCCGTACCAAAGTAACCGTTCCCTTTAAGACATAACCAAATTCCTCTCCAAAATGAGAACTCATTTCATGGCTTTTGCCCTTTGGTGCCAGTGTCAAAAGGATCGGCTCCATTTCATTTTTCTGCGCATTGGGAACGATCCACTCGATCTGATATTCCTCCTTCGTATCCACGAAAAAGTCCTTCTGAGTGAACACAACCTTTTCTTCTTCCTCCTCATGGAAAAATTCCGACAAATTGGTTCCCAGTGCCTCTAAAATATCCTCCAATGTGGAGATACTGGGGCTCGTAAGATTTCGTTCCAGCTGAGATAAAAATCCCTTGGTCAGTTCGCTGCGGGACGCCAGATCTTCTAATGTCAGATCATTCTGCAGACGCAGCTGCCTGATCTTTTTCCCGATGTCCATGAAGCTCCTCCTTCTGTTTGGTATTACTAAACAATTTTTTTATTTATATATACTTTTTTCATTATACATAATC